>JBOGXL010000294.1:0-7057 GCA_050694575.1 Actinomycetota bacterium
GTGTGGAACTCGTAGGAACCGTCCGGGCCCGTGCGACGTTCAGCGATAAAGGTCTCGCCTTGGCTGAGCGTGATGTAGGCACCCTCGACGGGATCGGCGCCCCGGCGAACGAGTCCGTGGATCTTCAAAGTAGAGCTCATCCGATCGGGGGCGCTGCGCCCCCCGAGCCCACCGCACTGTCTATGAGGCTCCTCCGCATAGGCCTTACTGTAGCCCGATGAACTCGCTGGAGGGCAGGCCGTCGATGACCGGAGCGCGCTGATGTACCCGCACTCGTCGCGGATCATCTCCGGCAAGGCGCGACGGTACGCGCGCCCGATCGCGCAGGGAACCCTCGTCGCGATCGCCGTCATCACCGCGCTCGCGGCCGGCTACCGATTCCTGGCGCGCGGTGGTACGCAGGCGCTGTTCGGTCCCCAGGTCGAATCGATGCCGACGTCTGGTCCGGTCGGGATGAGTCCCTTCCTCGAGCTCCGGGGGTTCGAGGACGGTGAGCGCGTCGACGTCTTCTTCTGTCCGGACGAATCCTCGGCGATCGAGAGCTGTGTCCAGTTCGGTCGCGGGGAGGCGCCCGGTCCCCTGCGTGCCAACCCGATACCGCAAGCCTTCCCGGACGCCGAGGAGATCGTTCCTGCGACCTACGCGCTCCGCGTCGGTCCCGACGACGCCGGACGATATCCGGTGCGCGGCACTTTCAAGGTCGAGCCGTTCAAGGTCGGGCCGAGGGTGCGCGCGCGATCCTTCGCCGGTGTCGTGCCGCAGGCTCTGCGGATCGGCGATCCCGAGCAGATCGCGCGCGGGGCTCCGTGCCGGCCCCCGCTCTTCCTCCCGGACGGCAGGCTCGCCGTCGGTGCGACGGTGGTCGACCCCGAAACAGGTGTCACCATCCGCTTCGACATCCAAGCCGCCGAGCTCGTATGGTCGCCCGTCGGCGACAAGCTCGCGATCCTCACGCCCGACCGCAAGGAGATCCGCCTCGCGGGTCCGGACGGCGAGGACGCGGTCACGAGCGTGCGAGAAGCACGCGGGTTGATCTCGAGCCTGTCCTGGGCGCCCCAGGGCGACAGGCTGGCCTTCATCGCGCAGAACGACCCGAACGCGCGCGGTGGGCCGGGACCGCCGACCGTCCGCATCCTCAACGCCACGAACGGCTCCGTCACGTCGGCCGGACCCGGCATCGCCGTGGCGTGGTCGTCCAGGCCCGACCTCCTCGCCGTCGAGCGAGCCGACGGGAGGATCGAGGCCTCGACCGCCGCGGGGGGGAGGAGCGGGCTCGCGAGCGGCCGCGGCCCCGCTTGGTCGTACGACGGGAACCTCCTGGGGTTCGTCCGGCCGTGGGAGGGCTCGGACAGCGGGTGGGTGGCGAGGGCCGACGGGGCGGATCCCTCGCCCGAGGTCGGGCCGAACGTGTGCGCCATATCGTTCTCCCCGTCGGGGGAGTTCCTCGCCGTCGTCGTAGGTCGGGGAGAGGAAACGACGCTCTATCTGCGGAGCATCGACGTCCAACGATGACGTCGCGGCGTCTGCGGGTGCGCGCCGGCGACGTCGAGCTCATGGCGCAGCTGCGCGAGACGCCGACCGCCGATGCGTTGTGGATGCTCCTGCCCGTTGAAGGACGCGCCGCACGGTGGGGTGACGAGTTCTACTTCCGGGTGCCGGCGATGATGGCCGACCGCGAGGGTGACGCACGTGAGGTCATGGCGATCGGCGAGATCGGTTACTGGGTGCAGGGGCAGGCCGTCGCGATCTTCTTCGGCCCAACCCCGGCGTCGCGCGGCGAAGAGCCCCGGGCGGTGGTTCCTGTGAATGTGCTCGGCGTGATAGAGCGCAACGCCGAGGCTCTGGCCCGGCTCCCGGATGGCGTGCTGTTCCACTTGGACGCCGTCGACGAGCCCGTCGCCACGCTTCATTAGGCTCGGAGCGTGCCTTCGGACATCCTGCACGTCGACCTCGATGCCTTCTACGTCTCGGTGGAGCGACGCGAGCGTCCGGAGCTGCACGGGCTTCCCGTCATCGTGGGAGGCGCCGGCGGCCGCGGCGTGGTCCTGTCCTGCTCCTACGAAGCCCGGGCCAAGGGTGTGCGCAACGGCATGCCCTCGGCTCGTGCACGCCGGTTGTGCCGCGATGCGGTCTTCGTCGCACCGAACTTCGAGCCCTACACGTCGGCGTCGAAGCGGTTCCGTGCCCTCCTCGAAGAGTTCACGCCGACCGTCGAGCCGATATCCCTGGACGAAGCCTTCTGCGACGTCTCCCGGGCTCATCGCCTGTACGGAACGAGCGAGGAGATCGCCGAGCGCATCCGCGCTCGCGTACGCGCCGAGATCGGGTTGGTGTGCTCGGTGGGTGGAGGGCCGACGAAGCTCGTCGCGAAGATCGCGTCGCGCGTCTGCAAGCCCGACGGTGTTCTCGTAGTGGACGATCCCATCGCGTTCCTGCATCCGCGTGCCGTCGAGGACCTGTGGGGTGTCGGAGAGAAGACGGCTATCGTGTTGCGTGGTCTGGGCATCGTCACCATAGGCGACCTCGCCGCCATGCCCGTCCCGGTGCTGCGATCATCCATCGGAAAGGCGAGCGCCGGCCATCTCCACGCTGTTTCGTGGGGCAGGGATCCGAGTCCGGTCGAGCCGCGTGCGGAGAATCGCAGCGTGGGGGCCGAGGAGACCTTCGGTCAGGACATCGACGCTGAAGAGCTCATCGGGGCCGAGCTCCTGCGCCTGTCCGACCGTGTCGCCTCGCGCCTCGTGAAGGCCCAGATGCGAGCGCGCACCATCACGATGAAGATCAGGCTCGCCGACTTCGACACATACACGCGATCCACGACGCTCGGTACGGCCTCGAACGACGCCTGGACGATCTACCGCACCGCGCAGGCGGCCTACGGCGGGTTCCGGCGCGGCCGCCGCGCCGTGCGCTTGCTCGGCGTGACGGGATCGGGACTCACGAAGGGTCCCGTCGCGGAGCAGCTCACCTTCGAGGATCGCCCGCGCTTCGCCGAAGCGGAGCTGGCCGTCGAGAGGGTGCGCCGCCGCTGGGGAAAGGGATCCGTCGGCTTCGCTCGGCTCCTGCCTCGGCAAGAGGACGACGGGTAGCGCGCTAGCATCGGACGCGGTGATGGGAGAGGGCCGGAGAGCTATCAGTTCGCGTCCGCACCGCGCTGCGATGTGGATCTTGGCGGCCGTGGTGACGGCCGTCGCCGGAGGATCCGTTCTCGTCGCCGGACACCCAGACCGAGCCTCGAGATCCGTTACCTCAACCGACGTCGCCCGGCTGGTGGGACTCGAGTCGTCGGCCGCCACGAACCCGAAGATCGAGCTGCGTCCCGACGACGTCGCTCGCGTGCTCCGCTCACGCGTCCGGGTTCCAGAAGGACGAACGCCCGCCGGTACGTTCCTCGTCGGCGCGGCCCGCGTGCGCCTGGATCCGGCGCCTCGGAGCTTCGGTGGGACGACCTGGATGCGCGACGGCTGTACGTCGATCACCGGCGGGAACATCAACGGCGATCATCTGCTGCCGCCGCCGGAGGACGCCGCCGACGAGCTGAGGAGCTGGCCGGCGTCGTCACCTGACTGCGTCTACCTCGGCGGCTTCGGCATCGGCCCGGTACGTCCGGCGACAAGTGTTGGACGTGGTGGTGTGTGGATCCGCGCCATGGCGATCTCCAACGGCGCGCGGACGTTCGTGTACGAGATCGCCGATCTCGTTGGGTGGTTCGCCCGCTACGACGCGACGATCTGCGCGGACTGCGGGATCCGGGACGTGCGCCGGCGCGTCGCGCGCGAGCTCACCGTCTCGCCGGACGACGTCGTGATCGCTTCGACGCACTCGCACGCGGCCGCCGACACGTACGGCGGGTGGGGCGGCATCCCCGATTGGTACAGAAACCAGATCAGGGATTCAGCGATAGCCGCCGCGAAGCAAGCTGTCGCGAACCTGCGACCCGCGGGGATAGAAGTCGGAGAAGTCGCTCTCCGTGACAGGAACAACGAGAGACGTGACACGTACTACTCGACGGCCGACACAGGAGCCACGTGGATCCAGGCTCGCGCTTTGCCGCCCCGCGGCTGTGCCGGAGCGGGTTGCCGTCCGACGCTGGCCACGCTGGCGACGTACGCGGCGCACCCAACCATCGTCGAGTCGAACGTGCTGCACGCGGATTGGCCGGGAGCGACGGCGCGGCGACTCGAGGAGCGCTACGGAGGGGTCGGTCTGCTGTTCGAGGGCGGCCTCGGGAACGTCTCGGTCACCGAGCTGCCGGGGCGCACCGATGTCGACAAGGCCGAGGGCACGGGCCGGGCGATCGCCGACGACATCGCGGCCGACATCGACTCGTCCGGAATCGGCTTGCGATCGAACGACATGCGTGCGGCCGTGCGGGACATCGCCCATCCCGCCACCACCAATCCCGGCCTGTCCACGTTGGCCGCCGTTGGGTTGTTCGACCGCGAGTTCACTCCCGGATCTGAGGGTGCGGGCGTACCGGGTGCGTACCACTGGTCGAAGCGTGGTGAGGTGTCGACGCTCGGTGAGGACATCGATCCGGAGCCGGCGGGGGAGGTGCTCCGGGGGTGCACGTCGGCAGGTCCGACCGTGGTGACGACGCTCGGTGCTCACCGGATCGGCGAGCTCGCCGTAGCCTTCGCGCCGGGCGAGATCTTCTCCAACGTGGCCGAGGTGACGAAGGAGCGAGCGGACCGGAGCGCCACCACGATGGTGATCGGTCAAGCCAACGACGCCCTCGGCTACATCATCCAGAGCTTTGAGTACGACCTCCAAGGTGGAGCGGTCACCGAGTACGGGACGCAGACGGGGGAGTACGAAGAAGTGTTCTCCATCGATCGCTGCTTCGGCGATCACGTGCTCGAGACGCTGCTCGAGTCGACGGAAACGCTCGGTTTCGGCCGCTAAGCGACGGCGGCGAACAACGGCCAGGCCCCCGGGACACCTTTCAGCTCGTGCGTACCGCGGGCCTCGAACTCGACGTCCGAGCCGAAAAGCAGCTGACGGACGGTGTCGGAGACCCACACCTCGTTGCGGTCGGCGAGGTCGCAGGCCCGGGCACCGATGGCCATGGCCAGGCCGCTCGGTTTGGGATGACCGCCGCGCTCGCCGATGAGCTCGAACTCTCCGGCGTGCACGCCGGCGCGGAGATCGAGGCCGATCCAGCGCACGGCCTCGATGGCCGCGCGGGCGCAACCTATGGCGTCGGAGGGCCCGGCGAAGGTCGCGACGAACCCGTCGCCCGCCGTGTCGACCTCAGAGCCGCCGTAGCGCAGGAGCTCGCGTCGCACCAGCGCGTTGTGTGCTTCGAGCAGATCGCGCCAGCGCCGGTTGCCGAGCTCGGCGATAAGGCTGGTCGAGTCCACGATGTCGGTGAACAGGACGGAGCCGAGGGCTCGCCTGCGTTCGGCCTCCATGCGCGAGCCGAGGACGATCGTCCGGACGTCCTCGGGCACGTCCCTGGAGTCGACGACCCAGGGGAGGTAGTCGTCGGAACGATCGTTGCCGTCACTCAAGACGCTCGAGGGCCTCACCGACGTCGATCTCTCCTCTCGCCAGCGATTCGAGAAGTCCCATGCGATCCGTCGCCGGCTCATCGGATTCGAGTCCCAGCTTGGACAGCAGCCTTTCGTACCGGCTGCGCACCGTGGGATAGCTGACACCGAGGTGCCGCTCGAGGTCCTTCATGTTGCCGCGGGAACGGAGGAACACGAAGAGCATGTCGCGCTCATCGGCGTCGAGCGAGCAGAACGCGCACGCTTCGAAGAGACCGGACAGCTCCGTGTCGCACTCGGGACAACCGAGACGCGTGAGAGCCAGACGCTCGCCGCACACCGGACACGAGCGGGGGGCGTAGCGACGCTCGGTCATCAGCCGACCGTGACGTTGATGCTGCCCATGGCCGTCTCGACGCGGAGGACGCCTTCGCCCGTGCCGATCGTCGCCTCACGACGCGACCCGAAGCGGCGGCGCTCGGGTTCCTCGGCGCCGGGGAGGATGACCTTTCCCAAGGCGGCGTCCGCGAAGATGCGCACGCTCGAGCTGGGATCGAGCTCGACGCGCACGGCGCCGGCATCGCTGCGGATGCGGGACTCACCGCCGGTGATCTTCCCAATGGCCCTGACCGCCCCGGCGTTCACCGACACGTCGAGGGGACCGTCGAACTCTTCGATGGTGATGGGGCCGGCCGCAGCGCGAGCGCGGATCGGGGCGGCGATCCCCGTGATCGAAAGGGGACCGGCGTCGATCTTCGCTTCGAGGGCGAGGGCCGGGTTCATCCGGACGCGGAGACTGGAAGCGTGCTTGGACCCTATGCGCACTCCGCCGACGCGATGACGGCGGGGGCCGAGGTGGATGGCGAAGGCTCCGGGTGTCACGGCCTCGACGTCGCCCCGGATCACGAGCGTGTCGCCGTCGATCGAGGCGGAGTGGGCGCCTTCGACGTCGGCTTCGGCCACGTCGGGGTCGCCTATGACGACTATGGCGCCGAACCCCGCCGTGACCTTGATCTTCTGGATGGGGGAGTCCGGCTCGGGGGGAGCGGGTGGCGCCTCGGCCGCCGGTTCGTCCCCGCCGAGGAGCCTGTCGGCCTCCTCCGGGGAGAGCTCACCCCGGGCCACCTGCTCGAGGATGGAGCGGCGGTCTACGGACATGCCCGGAGTATAAAGCAGATGTTGCTATCTGACAAGTCTTACTTGCTAGATGATGAGCTAGCCGAGGTCCTTGAGGAAGGGCTCGACGGCCGCCCGGAAGCCGTCGGCGCGCTCGATGAGGGCCCCGTGGCCGGCTTGGGGGATCATCTGCAGACGCGCGCCTGGGATCAGGTCGGCCAGCTCCACGGAGTAGCGCGGCGGCACGAGCACGTCCTCGTCCCCGACGACCACGAGCGTCGGGGCCGTGATGCGGCCGACCCTGTCCCGCGCGTCGTGGGCTATGTCGGCCCGCCATTGGCGGATCATCCCGCCCGGCCCCCGCTCGTTGGGCGCCGCCCGCGCCACCGTGCGCAGCATCTCCAAGGGGCCCGGATCGGCGAAGAAGCGATGCGTGTAGAGGTCGAGGG
>JBOGXL010000295.1:0-2713 GCA_050694575.1 Actinomycetota bacterium
GGACATGCGCGACCCGTTCCCGGAGCTCTACCTCTCGAAGTACGGCGCCCACGATCGCGGCGGCGCGCCTCGCTGGCTCCTGGCCGAGGAGAGACTCTCGGCCCGGTTCGCGTCACGGGTGCTCGCCGTCCACCCGCCGCTGGCGGAGCTGTACACGCGGAGCGTGCCGTCGGACCGGATCACCGTGGTGTGGAACGCGCCGAACACGCGCCTGTTCTCCGACGCCGCGACGTTCGTCCGCGACCCGGACGACAGGACGCTGCTGTACACCGGGACCGTCACGTATCCCTACGGTGTGGACCTCGCCATCAAGGCCGTCGCGCGCCTGCGGGACGAGATCCCGCGGCTGCGGCTGCGCATAGTCGGGCACGGAGAGCTGATGGACACCCTGCCCGAGCTCGCGAGGGCCGAAGGTGTCGCCGACCGAGTGACGTTCGAGCCGTTCGTTGCGTTCGATCGCGTCGCCGAGATCGTTGGTGAGTCCTGGATCGGCGTGCAGCCGAACCGCGACGTCCCGGTGATGGCGATGAGCCTGTCCACGAAGATCCTCGAGTGGTGTCACCAGGGCCTGCCCGTGGTCGCCGGACGCACTCCGCCGCTCGCAGAGCTCTTCGGAAACGACGCGGTGCTCTTCCACGATCGCGGAGACCTGGACGGCTTGTGCGCACGCATCCGCGAAGCCCACGCCGATCCGGACGCGCTCACGCGGCGTGCGAAGGATGCGCGAGAAGCCGTCCGCAAGCTGCGCTACGACGATCAGATCGAGACGTTCGTCCGGATCGCCGAGACTGCCGATTGATCCTTCTCATCCTCAGCCTGGCGCTCCTGTCGCCCCACGCCGCGGCGCAGACACCGCCGCCACCCCCCGCCTGCCTGGACTTCACCAGCCAGGCGGAGGCACAAGCCTTCTACGAGGCACAGGGCGGCCCTGCGCAAGACCCGAACGGGCTCGACCCGGATCGCGACGGCAGGGCGTGCTCGGCCGAGGGTTCGGCGATCCCGACGTCGCCGTCGGTGTCCATGACGGGAACGCCAAGCGTGACCGGCACGGCCACTCCGGCCGGCGACGACCTGCCCCCGGGATCCAGCCGCGGTCCCTGGGGCTGGGTGGGGTTGGCACTGGCCGCCGGCGGCGCCGCCGTGACGGTCTTCTCGATCTGGCGCCGGCGTCGCAGCGCACCTCCCGGGCCGCCGGGGCCGCCGCGATTGCCCGCAGACGCCTTCGACGAGCTCGGCTGGTAGCGCTTAGGCCGGCTCGCCGATCTCCGACGCGAGGAGCTGACACTTCTCCTCCGCGTCCTCGGCCCCCTCGCCGACGCGAAGGAAGTACGTCCCCTTGGCGGTGATCTTCCGACCCTCGAGGCCGCCCTCCAGGGCCGAGAGGACTTCGCCGTCGAAGGTCGTGGTCGTCGTCCAGAAGATCCTCGCCCGGCCCCCTTCCAGGCCGCACTCGGAGACGAGATCTCCGGGCGGGGACTCCAGCTGGACGCTCATCGCTCCGGGCTGGTCGGCGGTGACCTCGGCTCCCTGCTCGTCGTCGCCCTCGAACTCGACGTCTGCCTCTTCCCCCACCGCTACAGACTGGACGGTGCCCGAGACGTCGAAGGAGTCGATCTGCCGCCAGGCGGCCTCGCCGCCCTCGGCCCGCCGACGGCCGCCCGCCTGACCACCGTCATCGCCGCAGGCGCCGGAAACAAGGGCGAGGGCTACGGCCACGACGGCCAGCCGCTTGGTCGCAACGTGTGCTCGGGGCATGGTCGAAGCGTCCAGACTAGCGGGCGCTAGCCGTCCTCCGCCTCGTCGTCCTCCTCGTCGTCGGGGATGAAGCCGACGCGCCGCACGTCTCCCAGGGGTCCTTCCAGGAGGGCTTCCTCGGCGGCGCCGCGGTTCTGACGGAACCAGTCCACCGGGCCGAGGCCGACGAGATCCTCCCCGTCGACGACGGCCACGACGTCTTCGCCGTAGGCTCCCGGGTCCGAACGGCGGTGGTGATAGACGACGACCACGACGCGCCGTCCCAACCGGTCGAGCAGCGCCGATCGCTGCTTCGAGTTCAGGGCGCCCAGCCCGCGCTCGTCCAGGAACACCCACTCCGCGGACGAGCGGCTAGCTGACAGCGCAGCGAGGGTGAACCGAAGCCCTTCGCCCACCCGGCGCCATGCGTCGTCGTCGCACGGCGAGTCCAGAGCGGGGATGGCTTGCACGTCGGCCCCCTGGAGACCTAAGGCTCCGAGCTCGGCGAGGAGACGGTCGGCGTCCCAGTCCTCGGGAAGGCCCACGGACGTGCGGAAGGGCTGGCGCGCGAGCAGCTCGTAGTCGGGCGTCGCGAAGGCCGACGATGTCAGCACGTAGCGGGCGGCGTCGTTGTCGGCGCCGCCGAACAGCGAATCGACGAGGAGGCCGAGGGAGTAGCGGTCCACGGGTATGGGCGACAGGAGGCCGAGGCGGCTCGGAGGGTCGAGGTCCCGGCGCAGGGCCGAGCCCTCCAGCGCCGGGCGGGCCACCTCGAGGCTCAGGGTCGCGGGCCGACCGGGCTTCGCGCCCTCGCGCAGCAGCGCCTCCGATGTCTCGACGAACGACAGGTACCGCTTGATCTGCGGATAGAAGCGGGTCGTCGACGTGATCCGCTGGTTGACGAGGCGGAAGCTCGACAACCCGCGCTGAAGCGCGATGAGGTAGACGATCATCGCTCCGAAGCCGGCGCCCGATCCGA
>JBOGXL010000296.1:0-2769 GCA_050694575.1 Actinomycetota bacterium
TCGAGGGCGACCACGGCTTCATCCAGAGCCATCCGGACGAACCGCTCGTCGCGCTCCATGCCCGCGTAGCGTACGCGGTTGACCCGAGACAATCTGAGGGCTAGTGTCTCATCGAGACGATGACCGAGGCCGTGTCTCACGTCCGCGACCGCCTCCTCGAGGCCGCCTATGAGGTCTTCGCCTGCGATGGCGTGTCTGAAGGAACCATGGGAGAGATCGCGCGCCGCGCGGGGGTCGGGCGGGCCACCCTCTATAGGCACTTCCCAGGCAAGGGCGTCCTACTCGGAGCCCTCGTCGTACGCGAAGCGCGGGAGCTCGCCGCCGTGCTCGACGCCGAGCTGGGCAGCGACGACGATGACCCGCCGGCTCTACTCGAGCGAGGCCTGCTCGCCGCTCTGCACCACCTGCGCTCACACACCCTCCTTCAGCGCACGCTGCGCGAAGAGCCGGAGTCGATAGTCCCGTTGCTGACGACCCAGGGCGCACCCGTCCTTGAGATAGCCATCGAGTTCGCCACGCCGTTCGTCGAGAGAGCGGTGAAGGCGGAGCTGATCGATCCCGTAGACCCTCGAGTCGCGTCCGAATGGGCGGCGCGCATCCTGCTCTCCCTGCTGCTGACACCGTCGGTCGCCGTCGATCTCGACGACCCGGAGCAGCTGCGGGCGTTCGTGCGATGGCTACCGCAAGCGATCCAGAAACAAGGAGGAAAACGATGAAGCTCGAGGATCGGATGGACGCGGCGTCGCTCCACGATCTCGGAACGTTCGAGCCCGACGACATGCTTACCGACCTCGACCAGATCGCCGAGTCGCCCAAGGTCTCGCTGCGCGACCTCTACTACCGGTGGGAACGCACGAACTGGTCGGTGCAGGAGCTCGACTTCTCACAAGATGTTGCCGACTGGCGCAAGCTCGGCCCGGACATCACAGAACGGCTGCTCTGGGTCATGTCGATGTTCTTCCACGGCGAAGAGTGCGTCACGGCAACGCTCGCCCCGTGGGTCAACTCCGCCCCGACCGAGGAGATACAACTGTTCCTGTCGACACAACTCGCGGACGAGGCGCGGCACACCATCTTCTTCGACCGCTTCTTCGACGAAGTCGTGGCGGTCCCCGGTGGGCTGCGCGAACGTCTGGAGTGGTGCCGTCCGCGCGTGACACGCGGGTTCGAAAAGCTCTTCTACGACATGCTTCCGGCCGTTGCGAAGGAAGTCAACGACAACCCGGGCGATCCCGTCGTCTTCGCACGAGGCGTGGCGATGTACCACATCCTCCTCGAGGGAGCGCTGGCCGTCCCCGGGCAAAAGTACATCCTCGCCTTCTGCCGCGACCACAAGGTTCTCCCTGCGTTCCGGTCCGGATTCACCGCCGTCGCGCGCGACGAGTCACGTCATGTCGGTGCGGGAGTCCGGATAATTCAAGAGCTCATCCGCATGGACCGCGATTCCATCGCCGCCGTCCAGGAGCTGATCCGAGAGGCCCTTCCCTACGCGTCCGAGCAGTTCCAGCCGCCCAATGCCGACTTCACCTACCTGACGGTTCTCGGCTACCACCCGGCCGAGCTCTTCCGCTTCGGACTGCACTCGTTGGGCAAGCGGTTGAAGGCTGCGGGCGTTCCTTTCCCGCGCACGAAGCCCACACGGCTGCCCCCGGTGGAGGCCGAGCCCGTGCTTCCCGA
Source organism: Actinomycetota bacterium (assembly GCA_050694575.1). Classification (GTDB taxonomy): domain Bacteria; phylum Actinomycetota; class JAICYB01; order JAICYB01; family JAICYB01; genus JBOGXL01. Next base: position 1,678 of record JBOGXL010000296.1, read on the forward strand.
GCGCGAGCTCACACCGTTGCAACAGATGCTGCGCCCGATACGCGACGAGATCGTGCCCGCCGCCGTCTTCCAGGGACTGCCACTCGTCTTCAACGCGACGGCGGCGAGGGGCGTCAACGCGAACTTCCAGTTCGATCTCGTCGGCGAGCGCGGCGGCACGTGGACGGTCCGCGTCGACGACGGCCGCTGCGAGGTCGCCGAAGGCCCACCGGCGGAGGAGCCCGACTGGCGACTCGAGATGGACGTCGCCACCTGGATCGACATCTCCACGGGCGAGCTCATGGGACAAGAGGCGTTCATGCTCGGCCGCGTGACACTCGAAGGGGATCCGATCTTGGGTATCCGCTTCGACGAGCTGTTCGCGCCGCCCGCGGCGTGAAGATCGCCGGCGTCTCCGCAGCCTGGGACCGGCCGGACGATGCACGCGCCGTGCTCGTCTTGGCCCACGGTGCCGGCGGAGACCTGAACGACCCCTTCCTCCGCGGGCTTGGAGCATCGCTCGCCGAAGCCGGCATCGCGACGGTGCGCTTCAACTTCCCGTATCGCGAATCGGGACGGAAGGCGCCGGGGGCCCAAAGTCAGTCGGAGGACTGCTATCGGGAGATAGTCACGCACGTCCGCGCGGAAGGCGTACCGACGTTCTGCGGCGGCAAGTCGTACGGCGGTCGGGTGGCTACACACATCGCCGCCGCCGACGTTCCGATGAGCGGGCTCGTACTGCTCAGCTATCCGTTGCACCCGCCCGGGAAGCCCGAGAGGCTGCGCGACGCACACCTCGCGGACGTGAGCGCACCGATGCTGTTCGTTCAGGGTTCGCGCGACCCCTTCGCTACCCCGGCGCTCCTCGATAAGACCGTGCGATCACTCGATGCGGCGACGCTCGTGCACGTCGAAGGCGGGGATCACTCGCTAAACGTTCGGGGACGACCGCGAGCGGACGTCGTCGATGAGGTGAGTGCGATCGTCCGGGGGTTCGTCGCCCGGAGCTGACGAGCCGGCCTACGTGGCCGGAGTCGCGGGCTGGGCGGGTTGGCCGGGTGCGGCCGGGCCGGCCGGTGCGCCGGGTGCCGCGGGACCGGCCGGGGAGCCGGG
>JBOGXL010000297.1:0-2239 GCA_050694575.1 Actinomycetota bacterium
AGCAGATCGAGCTCACGGTCGCCGAGAGCAGACGGTTGATCCGGTTCGCTCGCGAGAAGGTCCGCGGCCGCCACAACCTCCGCCGGCGTCGTCTGGCTCGTCTGGTCGCCGAGTACCTGTGGGAGAAATGGTCGAAACGGGAGCGGCAGTGGGTCGGCGTCCTGGGGGCCGAGGGCCCGCGTCACTTCGCCGAGTCGATCCTCGCCGACCCGGTCTTCCGGGCAACGCTGGACGTGATGTGGCCGGCGCTCAGCCCGCAAGAGCTCGTCGCCAGCGTTCTCTTCGCGCCGGCGGCTTTGGCCGATGCCGCCCGGGGCGTCCTGAGCGCCGAGGAGCAGGCGTTGCTCGCGCGGCCCCCGAAAGGTCTCACCGAAGCCGACGTCGCCCTCGTGGACGAGGCCACCGCTCACCTCGGCCCCCACCGGCCGCGTCGCCGGCGACGCGGTCCTTCCGTGGACGAGGAGGATCGGTTCATGGTCGAGCGGATGCTCGACGACCTCCAGGAATCCGCGCCGATGATCCGCACGATGCGCGGGATGCTGGCCGAGCGCTACGCGCAGGAGCGCACGGCCCTGGACTCCGACGGTCGCCGCGCGCCCGAGATGCCCGAGCGGTTCGGCCACGTGATAGTGGACGAGGCGCAGGGGTTGTCGCCGATGCAGTGGCGGATGATCGTCCGCCGCAACCCGTCCGGTTCGATGACGATCCTCGGCGACCTCGGACAGGCGAGCAGCGCCTGGGTGCCGGGCTCGTGGGAGGACGCGCTCGCCGAGGTGTCCCTCAAGGTGGATCTGGCCGAGCTGACCATCAACTACCGGACTCCCGAGGAGATCATGGATCTCGCGTCGCGCGTGCTCGCCGCCGACGCTCCCGAGCTGACGCCGCCTCGGTCCGTTCGCTCCGCCGACGACAAGCCGGCGTTCACACGCGTGATGCGGGCCGACCTCATCGACGCGACGGTGCGAGCGGCCCGCGCCGAAAGCCAACGGCTGCCGGACGGGAAGATCGCCGTGATCGCCGCCGAGGAATCCACGGGTGACATCGCGCAAGGCCTCGGCATCGCCTCGTCGGGACGACACACCCCCGCCGTGCTCGACGAGCGGATCGCGGTGATCAACGTCGACGAGGCACGAGGCCTGGAGTTCGATTCCGTGGTGATCGCCGAGCCCGACGCGATAGTCGAGGCGTACGGCCTCCGAGGCCTCTACGTCGCGCTCACGCGGTCGACGCAACGGTTGGTCGTCGTCCATGCGGCTGATCTGCCGCGGCCTATGCGCGTCTAGGGCTAAAGCCCGGCCGCGACGAGCTCGGCTTCGTCCTCGCGGCCGAGGCCGTCCTTGCGCGCTTCGATCTTCGCGACGTCGGCCTTCGGGACGACGGCGAAGAAGTGCGGTGCTTCGATGGCCCAGTCGTTGAGGATCGTCCGGGCCTTCTTGGACTGCGTGTACCGCTCGTGGTTGGACACGAACTCGCGGACGATCTCGAGCTGGTCACGGTTGGCGCGAGCGACGGTGACGAGCTCGGTGTTCACGCGTGTCGGCAACGCACCGGTCGGGTCGTAGACGAAGGCCTGGCCCCCGGTCATGCCGGCACCCACGTTGGGCCCGACCTCGCCGAGGATCACGACCCAGCCGCCGGTCATGTACTCGCAGGCATGCATGCCCGTGCCCTCGACGACGGCGAGGGCACCCGAGTTCCGGACGGCAAAGCGTGCCCCGGCGCGTCCGGCCACATAGAGCTCGCCGCCGGTAGCGCCGTACAGCACAGTGTTGCCCATGAGAACCGGATCGCCGGCGTCGTTGGGGGGCGGGACTATCACGATGCGTCCGCCGTTCATGCCCTTGCCGACGTAGTCGTTGGCCACACCGAGGAGCGAGAACTCCACGCCGGAGGCCAGGAAGGCGCCGAACGACTGTCCCGCGCATCCGACGAAGCGGACGCGCGCCTCGCCCGGGGGCGAGTCCTCACCGAAGTGGTAGGCGATCTCACCGCCGAGCTCGGCCCCCACCGTGCGGTCGGCGTTGGTGATGGGGTAGTGGAGCACGGCGCGGTCGCCCGTCCGCATCGCGAAGATCGCTTCGTCCTTCACGCGACGTCCGAGAGCGGAGCGCGCGCGCTGGAGCGGCACGTGCGCCACGAAGTGCCGCGGCTCGTCCGCCGAAGCCCGCTTGTCCTCGAGCAGCCAGTCGAGGTCGACGGAGTCGGCGCGCGCCTCGCCCGTGACCTTGCGGCGGAGCAT
>JBOGXL010000298.1:0-2343 GCA_050694575.1 Actinomycetota bacterium
ATGAGCGGGATGGGTCGGCCGCTCGATCGGATTGTGGCCCGCATCTGTTGTTCGCGTTCGACCCGCAGCTGGCACGGCTGCTTGTCTTTGCACCCCACATCGTTGAGCGGCGACAACCGTCGTTTGGAGAGAGAGATCACTTGGTAACGCTGGAGGAGGCGTTGGTGGACTTCCGCGAACTGCGGGCCGGCCATGCAGGGCGTTTGTTGCTCAGCGCGATCTCGCTCGATGCGAGTAGCGATTCGCTGTTGGCAGCTTCGCGAACCTGGGAAAGCGTGACACCGTATCAGGTAACGCGCCACGCCAGGCTAGGTGACGCGGCTGAGACTTTGATCGTCGACATTCGGACGGAATGCCGTCGTCGCGGACTTCCCGAACCGTTCGTAACGCCATCGGAGTTGCGCGGGGTATCGGGAGCTGGGCTGATTGGTGGCGCTCGACTCAAGTTTGATGTAGCCGTGGACGGGCCCATTCTCTTGGGACGTAGCCGCCACACTGGCGGCGGACTGTTCGCGCGGACCGTTTAGAGATGGAGACCCGCGAGCTTGCGGGCCCCACTCGCGATCGAAGGGAGTGTACGTGGTTGGCGACGGCCCATCCCACAGGTTGGTGCGTCTATTCAGGCGCGGACACGCGACATCAACATCGTTGGGTGGCGATGCTTCGTCCGACCATTTTCTGATCAAGCGAATGGGCGTGTCCCCGTAAACCCGGCCGCAGTTATCTGCGGGGTGGTGTAGGGAAGGGCGCCGATCGGCTCCCAGTTCGCCAGTTCCGTCGCGTGATCGAAGTCCGTGGAAACACAGGTGGGCCTGCTGACCTCAGGGCTGTCGACGAAGCCCAGGAGCTACAGATGCCGCACGCGGGGCAAGACGCTGGGGTCTGGACGTCCCTCGGCAACGGGAAGACCCCTGAGCCGCTCGGTGTAGCCGAACATCGCGTAGGTCAAGCCCGCCACCTTGTCTGCAAGATGCTGGCCTGATGCGCTCACGCCGTAGACCGCCGCTCCCGGCGGAAGCAGTGCGGCCGCGGGAGCCCGTAAGCCGACGGCGCCGCGTGCCCGCAACCGGCGTGCCTGCTCCTGACATCTCGGATACGTGGCCCTGTTTCCGGTGAGGGTCGCATCCGGGAGGTCGGGGTCCGTGGTCGGCGGATCGAGGAGCACCATCCACAGGCTACGCTCGACGTCCTCGATCTCGTCCCGGTCCCGGATCCCGGCGTGGCGCAGGTACTCGGCCCACGCCGCCTCGGCTGTATTGGACAGGTAATGACAGGGACCTTCTCCGATGCCATGCCAGCGACCCTCCGGCTGCGTATCGTCGGTCCAGAGGAATGGCCACCGGCGGTCGGCGACTCGGAATGCGACGGACGAGCCGGGTATGGCCAACTGACTCGGTCTACGATGACGACGAGCTGAGCGAGGCCCCGCTCAGCTCGGACGCGAATTCGGCGACGAGGCTGGCGCCCTCGTCGTCCGGTGACCAATCGCCTTCGAGCAACGCACGCGGGGTCTTCCCGCCGAGTTGCGGACGTGGTCTGTCGAACCAGCGTCGGAGGCCACGGTCGTTGTACGAGCCGGCGAGATCGGCGACAACCAGTGCGAGGTGGTGAGCGCGGCCCGCGATGCCGTCCGGCACCCGCCGCTCGCCCTTCAGGTAGCGGCGCAACGTGGAGGCTCCGGCGCTCAAGAGATCGGCGAGATCGTCGACGCCGAAGATGGCCGCGAGCGCCGGGAGCTCGTGCTCAGGCACGGGCGATTCGCGCAATTCCTCATAGACGCGGTCGAGGAAGCGCTCGAGATGCGACGCGGGCGCATCGAGCTCCTGCTCGAACTCAAGGGTCGCCTTCGGCGCGACGCCTGCCTTGCCGACGGCCTGCAGCACGGTGCGGAACGTGTCCGCGTCGAGCTCCGTCACGGGCTCGTGCGCGCTCCAAAGGCCTGTGGATTCGGCCACAGCCAGCACGCGCACCGCCTTGAAGGCCAGGAGAGGGGTCGCGAACGGATGCTGAGCAGAGTGCAAATGGAGCATGGTCATACGCCAAATGCTATCCGTTTTGGGCCCGCGTGACAACAATTGGCATACGACGTCTACAGCCAGTCCTCTCGGTTCGAAGGAGCGTCGGCGGTCTTGGCCTCCAGCGCCGCCAACCGCTGGACGAGCCGTGACACCGTGTCCGCCCTTTTCCGCGCGAAGCGCCGGTTCGTCGTGAGGGCAAGGCCGTGGTGCACGCCCCCTTTTGCCTGGTGGGTCCGCGCGAGCGACAGGTAGTCGGGGACGTTCTCCGTCACGATCATTCGTCCCGCCCGCTGGGCGGCCTCGAAGATGTCGGCGTCGGGCCGTC
>JBOGXL010000299.1:0-4469 GCA_050694575.1 Actinomycetota bacterium
ACGGATCGGCCTTCAGCGGACGCGGCGGTAACGGCAGACCTGGGCGCCTGTCTTCGCCTGTGCCGTCGAAACGAGCTCGAAGGGCATCGCCTCGCCGCTATCCGCGTAGATCGTCTTGCCGCCTCCGAGGATGATCGGCTCGATCGTGAGGAGAAGCTCGTCGACGAGGTCGGCCGCGAGCAGGGCACGCACCATCGTTGCGCTGCCGTACACATAGATGTAACCGCCCGGCTGGTCGCGTAACTCCGAGACCTTCTTCAGGAGGTCGGCGTTGCGGATGATCGTCGTCGGCTGCCACGTGATATCGGCGTCGGACAGCGTGTCCGAGACGACGTACTTCTGGACGCTGTTGATCCAGTCGGAGAACGCGTCCCCGGACCGCGAAGGCCACGCCGCCGCCGAGACCTGGTAGGTCCGCCGGCCTTGGAGCAAGGCATCGCTCTGTTTGGACAGCTCATCGTAGGTCCCGCCCATCACATCTGGGTCGAAGAACTTCATCGACCACCCGCCGTGGCGGAACCCGCCGTCGGTGTCTTCCTTGGGACCTCCGGGCGCTTGCACGACGCCGTCGAGGCTGATGAATTCCGCGATCAGGGTCTGCATGTCGAGATGATGTTGCCCGATGATGGCGGGAAACACCAGACATGAGCGAGATCAGCGACCGATATCGCCGCCGAGCCGATGCGTTCGAGGCGCTGATCCTCGGCGTTCCCGAGGACCGTTGGACCAGGCCATCGCGTGCGAGGGGTGGTCTGCCCGCGACGTCGTCGCCCATGTCGTCGGCTACACGGCCCACGAGCTTCGGAAGACGGCGCGGACGGAGCCGAGCCCGGCGCCGTCGGTCGCCGAAGATCCAGCCGACGCCTTTCGTGCGATCCGAGACGAGGTTCTTCGAGTGCTCGACGACCCGGCGACGACTCCAGACGTTGCCAAGTTCTTCGACGCGGCAGTGAGCTTCGACCTGCCGCAGCACGGCTGGGATCTCGCCAAAGCAACGGGCCAGGACACAACCATCGATCCCGGCGATGTCGACGCGTTGTGGAACGCGCTGTCTTCGATGCCCGCGAGTTTCTGGGAGTGGCAGGTCGACAACGATCACTACGCGCCGAGGGTGCCCGTCTCCGAGGACGCCCCACCTCAAGATCGGCTCCTCGGGTTGATTGGTCGCGATCCGGATTGGGAGCCGTAGCCTCACACGACGTCATACTGTTCGGCGTCATGCGATTCAGCATCTGGCCGTCACCGATGCGTCCCTGGGACGAGACGCTCGAACTGACCCGGCATTGCGAGAAGATGGGCTGGGACGGCGTGTACTTCGCCGACCACTTCATGCCCAATGCGGCCGACACAACACCGCCGGACGGCGACACGCTCGAGTGCTGGTCGGTGATCGCCGGACTGGCCGCGGCCGTCCCGCGGCTCCGCCTCGCTCCGCTCGTCACAAGCGTCACGTACCGCCATCCGGCGGTTCTCGCGAACATCGCGGCCGCGGTGGACAACATCTCTCACGGCCGGCTGCTTCTCGGCATCGGAGCCGGCTGGCAGGAGAACGAGCATGCGGCGTACGGACTCGAGCTCGGCTCGGTCAAGGAGCGCCTCGACCGCTTCGAGGAAGCTGTCCAGATCTTGATCGGGATGCTGCGCGAGAAGCGCACGACCTTCGAAGGCACGTACTTCCGAATCACCGACGCGCCCAACCAGCCGCCTCCCGTCCAGCAGCCCATCCCGATCCTCATCGGCGGCGCGGGTGAGAAACGGACGATGCGGATCGCCGCTCGCTATGCCGACGAATGGAACTCGTGGACGACGCCCGACGTGCTCGAACACAAGGTCGGCGTCCTCCACAAGCACTGCAGCGACCTCGGCCGCGATCCGTCCGATATCCAGGTGTCGACGCAGGCGCTGCTCTTCCTCAGCACCGACGAGGCCTGGCTCGCGGAGAAGCGCGCCAGCGACGCCGGTCGCGCCGCTGTCGTCGGCAACCCGGCCGAGGTGACCGAAATCATCGGACGATATGTAGAAGCCGGCGCGGACGAGCTCATCGTCCCCGATTTCACGCTCGGCTCGCTCCCCCGCCGGAAGGACACGTGCGATCTCTTCATCGAAGAGGTCGCGTCGAACTTCCGCTGAGGTCTTTGCTACGACGCTACGCGGTCGGCGAACCGGCGGAGAATGCCGGGCCATCCGCCCTCGCCGCCGACGCCTTCCCGCAGCTGCTCCCAGCCTTCCCCGTGACGGTCGATGTTGCGGTGCTCGAGCTCAACACGCGTCCGCGCTTCGGCTTCTGAGATGAAACGCACCTCGACCTCACTCGTCCGAGCCGCATCGGGTTCGATCTGCCACTGCGTGTTGATGTCCCAACTGATCATGAAACGTCCCGGCGGCTCGTAGGCGAGGACGCGGGCCCAGTGACATTCGCTCCCGTCGACACCGCGGTCGTAGACGCGTCCGCCGGCGCGGGGCTCGAAGACCCTCTCGGCTATGTCGACGCCGAGGAGGTTGTACTCGGACGGGAACCACGTGCCGATGCCCTCGGTGAACACCTGGAATGCTCGCTCGATCGGCGCGTCGACGACGATCTGCGCCTTCACGGATGTGGCCTGCAGCTGACTCGTCACTCGTCCTCCTTTGCCTCGACCGCGACCTTGTACGCGGCCAGCGCGTTCGTCCAGAACTCGTCGAGCTGCGAGCGCAGCGCACTCAGCCCGCGCAGGTCGATCTCGTAGATGCGTCTGGTGCCGGCGGGACGGTCCACGACCAACCCGGCGGCCTTCAGGACCTTCAGGTGCTGCGAAACGGCCGGCCGGCTTATCGGCATTTCCTTCGCGATGTCCACGACCGCGCACGGACGCACGGCCAGCACCTCGAAGATCGCGCGGCGACTGGGGTCGGCCAGAGCCGTCAGCGGGTCATCTTGGTAAGTCTTCACGAACGGTAAGTATACACTTACCACTCCGCGAGTCAATCGGCGAGGCTCGGTGCGCGGCGGACCGCCGGGCTCAGCGACCCCCAGAGCGCGAGGACCAACGAGAGCGCGGAGAACACGGCGACGGTCAGACGCGGCGAGCTTTGGCTGAGGAGCACGCCGGCGATCAGGGGGCCGAGCGGGGCGATCGCGAGCGACAACGTGCTGCGAACCGACTCCGACCGTCCGAGCAGCCGGTCCGGCGTCATCGCGATGCGGTAGCCGTGAACGACGGAGTTCGTCGACGGGATCATCAGGATCGACGGCGCCATGCCGGCGACCAAGACATAGACGCTCGGCCGGACGAGGAAGATCGCGCAGCCGATCCCCGTCCACAGCTCGAGCATGATGATCGCCCGGACGGTGAGCGCACGCCTGACCGCCGACGACATGAAGGACCCGACGAGTAGACACGCACCGAAGGTCGCGGTGAGTGCACCGATCTCCGCCGGTGACAGTCCCTGACGCCGGCCGACCACGACGACGACAAGGACGAGACCCGGGCCTATGAAGTTGCCCAGGCTGAACAGCAACCCCGTCGTGCGAATGAACGGCCGACTCCAGAGGAAGCGGAAGCCTTCGGTGAGGCGCCGGCGCAACGGTGCGTCGTCCCCTTCGCGAAGCTCTTGGAACGGCGTCCGCATAGCGAGCAACGAAACGGTCGATGCCGTGTACGAGACAACGTCGGCGAGGAACGGCAGCGCGCGTCCCAACCCGAACAACGCTCCGCCCAACGGCGGCCCCGCGAGTTGGATGGCGCCGTCCAGCCCCGTTTGCGCTCCTGCGGCCGCCGGCAGCTGCTGCGGCGGGACAACGGCCCGCACCGCACCGGGTCGTGCGGCCATGAACGCCGCCGCGCCCGATCCTTCGACGAGCGCGACGACCACGATCAACCAGAACGGCGTCTGATCGGCGGCGATGGCGAGGACCAGGCCACCGACGGCTAGGGCGCGGACGACGTCTGCCACGATCATCATGCGCTTACGGCTGTACCGGTCCGCGGCGATGCCTGCGGGGATCAGCAACAGGGCCAACGGCAGACCACGTGCGAAGCCCACGGTGCCTGCGTTCGTCGCCGATCCTGTGAGCGCCAGGACGAGCAGTGGGTACGCGATGGCCGTCGATTGCGTCCCGAGGTTCGACAGCAGCTGCCCGGCTTGGAGCAACGAGAAGTCGCGGTTGCTCCGAAGCGGAACGTCGGCCATCCGACGACAGTAGCCAGCCTTATCATCTCTCGCATGACGCCCGCGGTCCGTGGTGGCGCTCGCGCCCACGCCAAGATCGACCGGACGGTCGTCCCAGAGCATCCAGAGGCGCTGCGAGGGTCGTCCGACGTCGGGCTCTTCGACGAGATCCAGCCGACCCTCTTCCTCGTCGACGGCAACAACCTCCTGTGGCGCGCAGCGCACGGCCACCGAGCCCCCTTCGACGCGTCGGACGGCCGTGACCTCACTCCCCTCTTCCGCTTCATCGCGAAGCTGCGCCGGACGCTCGGCACGTACGG
>JBOGXL010000300.1:0-3472 GCA_050694575.1 Actinomycetota bacterium
CGCCTTCTGTACACGGGGATCGTTGCGGACCTGCTTGGCGGTCCCGTTCGCGATGATCTGCCCGAACTCGAGAACGTGGATGTGATCGCACACCTGCATAACGAGGTCGATGTCGTGCTCGACCAGCAGGATCGCCAGCCCGCCCTTCGAGAGCTTGATGAGCAACTCACCGAAGGCGTCCGACTCGTCGTCGTCCAGGCCCGAGGACGGTTCGTCCAGGAGGAGCAAGCGCGGATGTGTCGCCAGGCTGCGCGCGAGCTCGGTGAGGCGGGCGAGGCCGGTCGGGATGGAATCGACACGCTCGCCTGCGACCTTCCGCAACCCAACCAGATCGACGATCTGTTCCGACTCCGCGCGAGGGTCGCCTTCGTCCTTCGTGTCGCTGCCGCGCGCCCACCGCTTCCGGATCTCAGCCGCCACGAGAACGTTCTCGAACACGGTCAGGGAGCCGAAGACCTCGATGCGCTGGAAAGTACGGGCCATGCCGAGTCGCCCGCGCTTGAAGGCGGGAACCGAGCTGATGTCGTCGCCGTCGAGGACGACGTGACCGCTGTCGGGTGGTTGGAGGCCGGTCAGGACGTTGAAACACGTCGTCTTCCCTGCGCCGTTCGGTCCGATGAGGCCGGTGATCCCTCCGGCTTCGGCATCCAGAGACACATCGACGAGCGCGCGATGACCGCCGAAGGTGACGTTGACGTCCCTAGCTTGCAGCAGCGGCAACGCGTCGCACCTCCTCGCGCGGCTCGGGTTCGTCCGGCTTCTCGCCGCGACCGACACGCTGACGCAACGTCTCGAAGCGCTGGGAGATGAAGAAGCCGACCCCGTGCGGATTGCGGCCCAGGCTCACGGCCGCGACACCTGTGAAGAGGAAGACGAGACCGCCGAGGAATCCCGTCGCCTCTTGCGTCCGCAACAGGCCCAGCAGCAATCCACCGATCAGGGCGCCGGACACGGTCGTGATGCCTCCTATCACGGCCATGAGGAGGACGGGCAGGCTCTGGAACATGTAGAAGTCGACGGTCTGCGCGCTGCCACGCAGACTGCCGTAGAAAGCTCCGGCGAAGCCCGCCATCGCAGCGGACAGCGCGAACACCCCGAGCTTCGTGGTGGTGAGGTTGACGCCGAGCGTCACGCACGCCGTCGGACTGTCGCGCATGGCCGAAACGAGTCGTCCGAACCGTCCGCGTCGGAGCACGAGGACGAGGATCCCCAGAGCCGCGAACGCGAAGGCCAGCAGGATGAAGAAGGCTTGCTCGCTGCCGAACGACAACCCGAATATCTCGAGTCGCGAGACCTCGCGCGTCGAGCTGCCGTACAGCCACGAGCGAGGGAACAGCATCTCCTGCGCGAGCACGCCGAACGCCATGGTGGTCAAGGCGAGATACAAGCCCTGCAGCCGCAGCGCCGGAAGAGCGACCAACGCGCCGACGGGAGCCGCGATCAGCGGTGCCATCAGCAGTCCGAGCGGGCTCCCGCCCGCGCCGAAACGCGCCATGGCGAACGCCCCCAGACCGACGAACGTCATCTGGGCGAGCGATACCTGGCCGCCGTAGCCCGTCAACAGGACGAGCGACAACATCACGATGCCGAGCGCGAGACCCTCTCCGAACCGCAAGAGGTCGGCGTCTGCGAGGAGGAACGACACAACGGTGGCGACGGCCACCAACGCCATGCCGCCGCGGACGGACTCGGTAAAGGTCGGCACGCGCGGCCCGCGCTCGCCCGCGAGCCGGCCGACGCGCAATCGCTCCTCAGGGAGCAGCAGCAGAACGACGAAAAGCATGATCGTCGGGAGGGAACCACGCAGGCCCGGGATCTTGTCGGTGTGTAGGAAACGGAACTCGAGATACGCGGTTACCAGGCCGAGGATCATCGCCCCGGCGAAAGTGAGCGGAAGGCTCTTCAGCTTGCCCACGACCGCCGCCGCATAAGCGACGACGACGAGCAGCGTGAGATTGAGGATCTCGAGGTTGAGCACGGGCGCGATGAGGATGCCGGCGATCGCCGCAAGCGACGAGCCGAGGGCCCAGGACATCATGCTGATGCGGGCCGGCGATGCACCGTTGAGCGAGGCGAGACTTCGGTCGTCCACCACGGCGCGCATCGCGACGCCCGTCCGGGTGCGATTGAGGAGATACCAGAACACGCCGGCAAGAAGGGCGCCGACGCCGATCGTGATGAACTGGTGCGTCGTCACGAAGATGCCGGCCAGGCGGATGCCGCCGCCCGCGAAGAACTCAGGGAACTGCCTTGCTGCGGGCGGCCAGATGCCTTGCGCCAGCCCCATCAGCATCACCATGAGCCCGATCGTCACGACGAGCGACGTGCCGGTTGCGCGACCCGCAAGGTTGCGCATCAACCCTCGTTCGATGAGCGCTCCCAAGAGCGGCGCCAAGACGAAGATGACCACGAAGAGCGCGAGCGGCGCCGGCCAGCCGTGGTTGAAGCGCAGCTCCCAGTACGTGAAAGCCATGAACATGCCGATGCCGCCGTGCGCGAAGTTGAAGATGCCGGATGTCGTATAGGTGAGCACCAGCCCACTGGCCGCGACCGCATAGATCGAGCCCGTGACGATGCCGATGATCGTGAAAGCGAGGAAGTCCTTCACGAACTCATCCCGTGAACAAGTTGCCCGAGCAGTCGAAACCCGAGGCCGGGGCCATGCGCGTGAACTTCCCGCCCTTCACCTCGACGTAGAGGTTGCACGTCGTGGGCAGCTTGGCTCCCGTCTGGTGGTCGCCGTGGAGGCCGTTGGCGCCCCACTCCTTCGTGGCCTTGAGGGCCGCCAGCAGCTTCTCGCGTGTGATGTCCGGGCCGATCTCCGAAGCCAGCTTCTGGAACAGCCGGTACGCCGACCAGGCGTGGAGGCCGAAATAGTCGGGCACGGCGCCCGGTGACGCGCGCTGGAGCCAGTCCGTGTACAGCTTCATCTCGGGGATCGACGACGACTCCTCGATCATCGCCGTGTTGATGAAGATGAACGACCCTTCGACGGCCTGCTGCTCGGCGAGATAGTCGCGGTCGTAGGCGACCGAGTCCCAGTCGCGCACCTTCGGGACGTACCCCTGCTGCCGCATGGTCTTCTGCAGCCTGTTGATGTTCTGGTAGTCGGCGACCATGGTCACGTACTGGACACCGCGGTTCTCCATCTCGCTCACGAACCGCGTGTAGTTGGCCTCGAGAACCTGAACCTCTTGCTCGTAGATGAACCTGTAGCCGACCGACTCCCAGACGCGCTGGCGATTCACGGCGTTCGACTTGGTGACGGCCTGGTTGAGCCACAGGATCGCGGCCTTGCGGATCACGTCCGGGAATCGCTTGGCGATGTACCGGGCCGACGTCGTGGCCGTGGCCTGAGAGCTGTTCGGGTAGATCGGGAACGTGTTCGAGGAGTCGTACTTGGCGGCGTTCGTCGTGATGGCCGTCATGTCGGGTATGCCGCAGTCCTGCCCGGGCTTGGCACTGCCGTCGT
>JBOGXL010000301.1:0-3254 GCA_050694575.1 Actinomycetota bacterium
GCTTCCCGACGACGGCGAAGTTCTCGTCGGACAGCACTTGCTTCGCTCGTTCGGGAGCGGCCTGGGCCATCATGGCCAGGCGCGTGCCTTCGGGGAGGTCCTCGGCCGACGTGTACTTGCCCGTCAACAGCCCCGAGGCGAGCGGGAAGTACGGGAGGAATCCCATGCCGTGGCGTCCGCACGCGGGCAACACCTTCTTCTCGACGCCGCGCTCGAGGAGGCTGTAGTTGTTCTGGACGCTGGCGTATCGCGCCAGCCTCTTGTCGCTGGAGACCGCCTGCGCCTCGTCGATCAGCGTGCTGCCGAAGTTCGAGCACCCGATCTCGCGGACCTTACCGGCCCGAACCAGCTCGTCGAGCGCTTCCAGCGTCTCTTCTTGTGGCGTCTCTGCGTCCGGGAAGTGAAGTTGGTACAGATCGATGTAGTCGGTGCCCAGCCGGCGCAGTGAGGCATCGAGAGCCGACGGGATCCGGTCCTTCTTGCCGCCGGTCGGCGGATCGCCGCCGCCGAACTTCGTGGCGATGACGACTTCGCTCCGACGCGAACCGAGGGCTTTGCCGAGGAACTCCTCCGAGCGTCCTCCGCCGTAGACGTCGGCCGTGTCGAAGAAGTTGATGTGGGCGTCCAGGCACGCGTCTACTACCTGTTTCGTCTGCGCCTCGTCGATGCGCATGCCGAAGTTGTTGCAGCCCAGCCCGACTATCGATACGTCCAGGCTCCCGATCTTGCGTGTCTCCACGTGACACCCCCACCGTCCGTGTGATGTGATTTGAGGCCGAGAGTATCGATGACCGACCGCGACGAGCGACTCGCCGAGGGGGCCGGAGTGTCCGGGGGCGAGGTGCTCGGTGGATCCCTCGGTGAAGAGCTCGGGTCCGACGCGCCGCCCGTCGTCACCCATCCCCAGGGCTATCTCCGCACGCTGCTCCTGCTGCTTCTCGCGGCCACGTTCTTCGAGGGGTATGACGGGGCGATCCTCGGCCTCGTCCTGCCGGACATCCGCGACACGTTCAACGTCACGGAGAGCCAGCTCGGCGTATCGCGTGCGCTGATCGAGCTCGGCCTCGGGGGAGCGTTCTTCCTCGCGCGCGCCGGCGACCGGTGGGGCCGGAGGACGCTGCTGTTGTGGTCCGTCCTCGGCTACACGGTTATGACGGCGCTCACGGCGGCGTCGTGGGACCTCTGGTCCTTCACGGCCTTCCAGTCGCTCTCCCGCGTCTTCATCGGCGCCGAGTACGCCGTGGCCGTGACGATGATCGTCGAGGAGTTCCCCAAGGACCGCCGCGCCCGGGTCCTCGGGCTCTTCCTGATGTGCTCGGCCATCGGGGCCGTTGCCGTTGCGCTGTTCCTCATCGGCGGCGTCGCGGACGGACCTTTAGAGTGGCGGACGCTCTATCTCATCGGCCTGATCCCGTTGGTGTTCCTCGCTGTGTTCAGGCGGGGAGTGAAGGAGACGCAGAGGTTCCAGGACCACGCCGCAGCGGTTCGCTCGGGAGGCGGCGAGCTGCGCGTGAACTTCTGGGAACCGTGGCGTCCCGAGTACCGACGAACGTTGGTCCTCGTTGGGTTGATCCATCTCTTCCGTTCCTTGCCGCTGTTCGGAGCGACGGCGTGGTTCTTCTACTACGCCGAGCGCGAGGTCGGCATGGACCAGAACCTGCTCTATGTGATCTTCATCGCCGCGTACGGGTTCGGCACCCTCGGCTACTGGGTGTGCGGCAACCTGATGGATCGGATCGGACGGCGTCCGACCGCGATCCTGTACGGGGTTCTGGCCGCTTTCAGCTCGGTGGGTCTCTTCCAGGCGCGGAGCGCTGCCGCCGTGGGGATCCTCATGGTCCTGGCGGTGTTCTTCGGCCTCGGGATGGCTCCCGTTACAGGGGCGATATCCACCGAGCTCTTCCCGACGTACATCCGCAACCAGTCCGCCGCCTGGGCCCGGAACGTATTCGAGATAGCCGGGTTCATCCTCGGCCCGCTGCTCGTCGGTGTGCTCGGCGACCACTACACCGGCGCCCTCGGCTCGATAGGCGACGCCGTGAGCATCCTCGTCCTGCTCTTCGTCCCGGCGACGTTCCTCATCTGGCGGCATCTGCCCGAGACGAAGGGTCGAGAGCTCGAGGAGATCGAGCACGAGCTGGGGATATCCGGGGTCCGCGACGCCGGGACCGGCCCCGAACGTCGGCATCGGAGGCGGGCATGGGCCTTCGCCGGCGTCATCGCGGTGGCGATAGGTCTCCCGATCGGTCTGGGTGTGGTCGCGCTCGGGAGCTTCACCGAACGGCCGGAAGGCGCCGCCGAGCGTTTCCTCCAAGGCGTGGACAGCGGGGAGCTCGAAGCTCTCGCGCGCTACGGATCGCCCGATGTGGCCGAGGAGCTCTTCGGGACGACGTCAGCTGAGCTCTCACACATCGAGATCGGAGCCGCGGTTCCCGTCGCACATCTTCGAGTGGTCCCGTTCCGGGTGGTGCTGGAGCACACCGACCGAACGGTGTCGATGAGCCTCACGACCGAGCGCGTAGGAAGCGATTGGAAGGTCACCGGCTTCGCACCGCGCGGACCCGTGACGCAGCTGCGGGTCCCGTCGGAGGGCGGGCCGGCCCCCGCCGGGGCGCCGGTCGCCGCATGGATCGTTGCCCTTGGATCCGTGGCTGCGGTGACCGTGATCGCCGAGATCGTTCTGCGAGCCTTGCGCTCGTCGGTGCCCTCTGCGGGGTAAGCACCGACGGTGAGAACGCCTACTAGCCTGGAAGCCGCACAGTGAACGTCCCAACCGTCGTTTGGATCGGCTTCGTCGTCTTCGTCCTGGGCATGCTTGCGATCGACCTGTTCCTGTTCCATCGCGAGTCCCACGAGGTCACGGCGCGCGAAGGCGCGATGTGGGTCGCCATCTGGATGTCGATGGGCATCGGGTTCACCTTCGTCATCTGGGCGTGGCAAGGGGGAACGGCGGCCGGGGAGTACATCGCCGGGTATCTCCTGGAGTACTCATTGTCCGCCGACAACATCTTCGTCTTCATCCTGATCTTCTCGTACTTCCGCGTACCGGCCGTCTATCAGCATCGCGTGTTGTTCTGGGGCATCCTCGGCGCTCTCGTATTCCGCGCGGCCTTCATCGCCGCGGGTGCCGCGCTCCTCGAACGGTTCGAGTTCATGTTCTATGTGTTCGGCGCCTTCCTCGTGTACACGGGCATACGTATGGCCCGCCACGGGGAGGTCGAGATCCATCCGGAGAACAATCCGGTTCTGAACAT
>JBOGXL010000302.1:0-1895 GCA_050694575.1 Actinomycetota bacterium
ATCGCCACGTTCACGCTGCCCGCCGTCATAGGCCTCGCCGTGACGCAGTCCTTCATGGGGATGGTGTCGGCGTTCTTGTGGGGTTCGCTCGTTCGGATCCTGATGCTCCACCACGTCACGTGGAGCATCAATTCCATCTGCCACTTCTACGGGCGTGAGGCGTACAAGGCGCGCGACGAGAGCAAGAACGTCTGGGCGCTGTCCCCTCTGAGCTTCGGCGAGTCCTGGCACAACAACCACCACGCCTTCCCGTGGTCGGCTCGGCTCGGCCTGGGCGCCTGGCAGGTCGACTTCGGCTGGTACGCGATCCGCGGTCTGGCCGCGCTCGGCCTGGCCACGGACGTCAAGGTTCCGTCCATCGAGCAGATCGAGAAACGCAGGCTTCCTCGTTGACGACCGGCGGACGCCGGCGCGCCGGATCCGATACAAAGGCACCGCCTCAACGCACACGTATGTCCGGTCCGCAGCGGCGTGCGCAACTCATGCGCGTCGCGCGCGACGTGTTCGCACAGCGCGGCTACGCCGCCGCATCAATAGAGGAGATCGCGGCGCAAGCCGCCGTGAGCAAGCCGGTGGTCTACGAGCACTTCGGCAGCAAGGAAGCCATCTACGGATCCGTCGTCGAGCGAGAGATCGACGAGCTCGTCGGTCGGATCAAGCGGGCGCTGGTTCCCGGACATCCACGCCGGGCGATCACGCACGCCGTCGACGCCTTCCTGAGCTACATCGAGGAGGAGGAGGCCGGCTTCACGATCCTGGTTCGCGACGCTCCTATCGGTTCGGGCGAGGCGTCGCTTCCCAGCGTGCTGGACGAGATCGCACGGTCCGTCGAGAAGCTGCTCGCGACGGAGCTGAAGGAGCGCGGGTACGACCCGAAGATGGCGCCGGTTCTGTCCCGGTCGCTGGTGGGCATGGTCGCTCTCCCGGGCCAGTGGTGGCTGAAGGTAGGACGGCCCCGGCGCGAGGTCGTCGCCGACCACATCGTCAACCTCGCCTGGAACGGCCTCGCCGCACTGGAAGGCCGCGAGAGCACCTAACCGCGGCGAGCGAGCTCCACGGCTTTCGGATACGCCCGGGCGTCGACTGACGCTTAGAAGGTACCGATGATTTTGGGCCCGACCGTTGGTCTGTTACCTGGAGAGGCGAAGGGAGGAGTAGGCATGCAGACGATTGCCCCGCACCTGTGGTTCGACACCGAGGCGATCGAAGCGGCGGAGCTTTACACGTCGCTCTTCGACAAGTCTGAGGTCACGAACGTCACAACCTTGCGAGACACGCCCTCCGGGGATTGCGACGTGGTGTCGTTCGTGCTCGCCGGTCAGACGTTC
This sequence comes from Actinomycetota bacterium, assembly GCA_050694575.1. Lineage (GTDB taxonomy): Bacteria > Actinomycetota > JAICYB01 > JAICYB01 > JAICYB01 > JBOGXL01. Next base: position 1,329 of record JBOGXL010000302.1, read on the forward strand.
ATGTCGATCAGCGCCGGCCCGCTCTTCAAGTTCAATCCCTCCATCTCGTTTCGTGTCGATTGCGACACGAAGGAAGAGGTCGATTCCCTCTGGGAGCGCCTCTCCGACCGCGGGACGACGCTCATGCCGTTGGACGCCTATTCCTTCAGCCAGCGGTACGGGTGGCTCCAAGATCGCTACGGCCTGTCCTGGCAGATCATGCACACGGAGGCGGCGATCCCGCAGAAGATCGTGCCCACCCTCATGTTCGTGGGCGACGTCTGCGGGAAGGCCGAGGAAGCCATCACCTTCTACGCCTCCGTGTTCAAGGGTGCGGAGACGGGCGAGATCATGCGCTACGACAAAGGTGAAGAACCCGATGTCGAGGGCACGGTCAGATTCGCGCCCTTCGCGCTCGAGGGCTACCGATTCGCGGCGATGGACAGTGCGCTCTCGCACGACTTCTCTTTCAACGAAGCGATCTCGCTGATGGTCTCCTGCGATACGCAAGAGCAGATCGACTACTACTGGGATCGCCTCTCGGCCGTTCCCGAAGCAGAGCAGTGCGGCTGGCTGAAGGACCGCTTC
>JBOGXL010000303.1:0-8017 GCA_050694575.1 Actinomycetota bacterium
GGCCTGGGATGAGCGACCGACCCAGCTCCTGGAACACGATCGCCGCCTCCGTCATGCCGAGCCCGACACCACCGGCGTCCTCGGGGAGACGCAGCGAGAACACTCCCGCCTCACCGAGCTCCGCCCACATCTCCCGATCGAAACCCTGCCGGACGCGCTCCATCGGGAAACGCCTCGTGCACACCTCGCAGATGCCGTCACGCAGGGCGATCTCATCGGGCCCCAGATCGAAGTTCATGTCAACCCTTCGGAAGCCCGAGCACTCGCTCGGCGACGATGTTCCGCTGGATCTGTGAGGTGCCGGCCGCGATAGTGAGCGACATCGCGTGCATCCAGCCGCGGACGTGCTCGGCGCTCTCGGAGTCCGCGAGCGAGATCGAGGAACGGTCGAGGAGCCGCATGGCGAGATCTCCCATGCGGTGGCGCACCTCCGAGTAGTGCAGCTTGAAGACCGATCCGCCGGGCCCGGGGATGCCCGTCCGCTCCGCCTGGGTGACGTTTCGCTTGGTTAGGGCCCATAGCGCATCGAGCTCGGCGGCGAGGTGCGCGAGCTCCCGCCGCGTTCCCGAGTCATCCCACCATCCGTGCTTGCGGGCGAGGGCGATCAGCCGGCGCAGGAGCTGGATCGATCCGAGGAGCTCGGACACGAAGGCCGTCCCGCGCTCGAAGGAGAAGGTGACCATCGCGACGCGCCACCCGTCGTTCTCCTCGCCGACGCGGTTGGCGACGGGGATCCGCACGTCGGTGAAGAACACCTCGCTGAACTCCGACGACCCCTGGATCGTCCGCAGAGGACGGATCTCGATGCCGGGAGTGTCCATCGGGCAGATCAGCCACGTGATCCCACGGTGCTTGGGTGCCTCCGCATCCGTGCGCACGAGGAGCTCGCAGTAGTCGGCTACCTGTGCGAAGGACGTCCAGATCTTCTGTCCGTTCACCACGTAGTCGTCGTCGACGCGCACGGCTTTCGTCTGCAGGGCCGCGAGATCCGATCCTGCGCCCGGCTCGCTGAAGCCCTGGCACCACACCTCGTCGCCGCGCAGGATCCGGGGGATGTGAGTCGCGCGTTGCTCGTCTGTGCCCTCGGCGCGCAAGGTCGGGCCGGCATGCAGGAGCCCGACGAAGTTCACGCCCACGTACGGGGCGCCGGCTCGTTCGGTCTCCTCGAGATAGATCAGTTGCTCGGTGGGCGAGCCGCCGCGCCCACCGAGCTCGGCCGGCCAATCGATCCCGGCGTAGCCGGCCTCGTGGACGAGACGCTGCCAGTGCGTGTCGTATTCGCGGCGGGCGCTCCAGTCCTCCGCCGCGGGTTTCGGAGGCAAAGACGGCAGGGTGCTATCGAGCCAGTCGCGCACCTCGCGACCGAACGCCTCCTCACTCGGCGTGTAACGAAGGTCCATGCGGGCGGAAGTATGCCGCAAACACGACGGGCCATACTTATCGCGATGGCTCGGCCCACGCTCGCGGACATCGACCTCTCCGATCCGGAGCTCTACGCCACGGGCGAACCACACGCGGTCTGGACGTACCTCCGCGCCAACGCGCCCGTCTTCTTCCAGGAGCACGGGTACGGTCCCGGGTTCTGGGCCATCACGCGCTACGACGACGTCGTGGCGCTATCGTCCGACAGGCGCCTCCGCTCGTCCGGTGGCCGGACGACGACGGGAGCGCCGAGGGAGCCGGGCTCGGAGGGCGCGGACATCCTCGTCGTCACCGACCCGCCGCGACATACACAGCTGCGTGCGCTCGTCAACAAGGCCTTCACGCCTCGCGTTGTCGCATCACTCGAGCCCTACGTACAAGGCATCGTCGACGGCATAGTCGACGGCCTCCGCGACCGCGACACGTGCGACTTTGCCCGCGAGGTTGCGGCTCGAATCCCGTTCACCGTTATCTGCCAATTGCTCGGCGTGCCTGAAGACGACCGCGGCGCGCTGTCGCACGCGGTGGGGCACTTCATGGAGTCGCGCGCACACGTCCATGAGGAAGCCCGGGACGACATGGAGCTGGGACGTTACTTCCTCGACCTGGCCAACGAGAGGCGCCGGCGGCCGCGCGACGATCTCGTCTCGGGGCTCGTGGGGGCCGAGATCGATGGCCGGCGGCTGTCCGACGACGACGTGTTGGCCCTCGCGATGCTGCTCTTCATCGCGGGGTCGGAGACGACGATGAACGGGATGTCCGGCGGGATGCTCGCGCTGTTGGAGCATCCGGACGAACGTCGCCGGCTCGTGGCTGACCCGGCGCTGTGGGCGCGGGCCGTCGAGGAGATCTTGCGCTGGGTGTCCCCAGTGCTCAACGGCATGGTGCGCACGGCAGCCGAGGACATCGAGGTGCGCGGGACGACCATCACCGCCGGCGACAAGGTGACGCTGTGGTACCCATCGGCGAACCGGGACGAGGACGTCTTCGCCGATCCCTTCCGCTTCGACGTCGGACGCGACCCGAACCCCCACATCACCTTCGGCGCCGGCTGGCACTTCTGCCTCGGCGCCAGCCTGGCTCGGCTGGAGATCAGGGTGGCGCTGCGAACGATGATCGAGAGCCTCGTCGATCCCGAGCTGGACGGCGAGGTCGTGCGTCTGCGGTCGAACGTGTCGAACGCGATCGAGCACCTGCCGATCCGGTACACCGCATGACGACCGAAGAGTTCAACCTCGAGTTCAACACCCTCGATCCCACGCTGGCCTCTGACCCGTACCCGAAGTACGCCGAGCTCCGCGCCGGCGGGCGGGTGCTGTGGTTCCCGATGATCGGTGGTCGTGCCCGACGGGGCGTCCCGCCGGATGAGGTGATGCCGGGCATCTGGGCTATCAGCCACTACGAGGACTGCATGGCCTTTCTGCGCGACGAGCGAGTCTCGTCGGATCCCATGAAATCACAGCTCTTTCAGGTCGTGATGCGGACGATGCTCGGCGAGGAGAGCCCCGCCGTGGACCTGGTCCGACACTTGCTGTTGTTCATGGATCCGCCCGATCACACTCGCTTGCGCACTTTGGCCAATGCTGCCTTTAGCCGAAAGGCGGTCGAGGAGCTTCGGCCTCGCATCACCGAGCTCGTCGAAGAGCTCTTGGACGGACGAGATGAGATCGATCTCGTCGCCGACTTCGCATATCCGTTGCCGGTCACCGTTATCGCGGAGTTGCTCGGCGTCCCGCTCGCGGACCGCGAGATGTTCAGGGCATGGTCGCGCGAGCTTGTCGATCTCTTCGGGACCGAGGAGGTCTCCACAGATTCGACCGAGCGCGGCAACAAGGCGATAGTGGCGATGAACGAGTACTTCACCGCCCTCGCCGAGGACCGCCGCCACACGCCGCGCGACGACCTCCTCACGGCTTTTGTCGAAGTCGAGGACGAGGGCGAGCGCCTGACGCACGAGGAGCTGCTCGCGACGTGTTTGATCCTGCTCATCGCGGGTCACGAGACGACGGCCAACCTCATCGGGCTCGGAACCCTGGCGCTCCTACGCGATCCCGCAACGTTGTCGCGTTTGCGCGACGAACCACGCCTCGTCCTCGGTGCGGTCGACGAGCTTTTGCGCTACGACTCCCCGGTCCAAGCCACTGCCCGGACCACACTCGCACCTATAGAAGTCGCCGGGACTGAGATTCCAGAGGCCGAGCGCGTACTCGTGCTTCTCGGCGCGGCGAACCGTGACCCCGAACAGTTCGCCGGTCCCGACCGACTGGTGCCCGAGCGCAGCCCGAACCCGCACCTGTCGTTCGGAGGCGGGATCCACTTCTGCCTGGGCGCGCCTCTAGCGAGGCTAGAGGCGCGCATCGCGTTCGCGAAGCTCGTTCAGCTGCCGCTCGAGCTCGTCTCCGACGAGCTCGAGTGGCGACGCACGTTCCCCATCAGAGGCCTGCGTTCGCTGCGCGTCCGCGTCTGAGGACCGACCACACGGCCGCGAGCGGCGGGACGACGAGATACGGGATGTTCAGCAGGTAGAACAGCGTCCAGTTCGTCGGCCGGACGTCGCCGGCCAGCTCTTCGACGAAGTAGATGCCGGTAGTGGCCACGATCATGCCCGCCAACGGCAGCAGGAGATATGGGAGCCAGGTCGAGCGCTTGACCAGGCCGTAGGCGGCCGCGCCGTACATGGGCCCGTATGCGAAGGCGAACCAGCCGACGGCCGTCAGCCACGGGGGAGGATCCTGGAAGATCGGGTCCACCTCGCGCGCGTAGAACCCCGTCGACTCGTCGATCAGCCCGAGCGCCGCCGGCATGTCGAAGACCAACCACCCGACGAAGAACAACGCGAAGAAGACGGCGAAGACCAGTTCGATCCTTAGCCTCACCAGAGCTCGTCCGTGTAGGTATCCGTCCCTGGGACCGTATGGATGAACGGCGAGGCGAAGATGACGTCGGCGACGTCACCATACGCGCCGTCGAGCTTCGCGAAGGTCTCGTCCCAGATCTGGTCCGGAGGCGCGTCGCAGAAGAAGAGCTGGAGGAAGCGCGACTCGTCGTCCGCGGAGGCCGGGACGTCGCTCGGCTGTCCGGGCGGCATCGGGAATGGTGCGAAGGTCAGGCACAAAGCCGCCTGCGAGCCGGACAGGACTCCGGGAACGATCTCATCGCGCATCGACGCCAGCGCCGCGTCGCGATCGACGCGCGCCTTGCCCATCACAACAGCGAGTCCCGGGAACCGATGATCGAGTGCGAGCTCGGCAGGCACACCGCCGGGATCACGGCGAATCTCGCACTTGTAGTCGTAGAGCTGCGTGTGGATGTGTGTGCGCTGCTCGAACATCCGGTTGGCGTCGATGAGCACCTTCACCTGGCGTCTCCCCCATCTCCACCACTCGTCGTGGTGCCGGGCGAGGATGAAGTAGATGGCGAGATACGAGCCCGTCATCGCGTCCGGCGTGATCGGCGAGTCCTTCGGGTACCGCAGCGCCTTGAGGTCGCGCGTGGCGACGAAACGTCCGGCCGCGAGGCTGTACGGGCCGATCATGACGCCCGAGTAGAGGTGGTCCCGCTCGTACCAGCGGTTGTACTCCACCTCGGAGCCCTTGTTGGGCTCGACCATCGTGAAGAGGATCGAGCCCAGCTCGACGGGATCGTCGGTCAGGAAGTGCTTCGTGTAGTCCTCACTCATGCTGTTACACGCTCCCTCAGCTCGTACTTCAGGACCTTGCCGCTGGCGTTCAGCGGCAGCGCCTCAACTACTTCCACTCGCCGGGGCGCCTTGTAATTGGCCATCCTCTCGCGCGCCCACGCGATCAACTCGTCCGGGTCGATCGTCGTTCCCGAACGCGGAACCACGAACGCGCAACCGACCTCGCCCATGCGTTCGTCGGGGATGCCGATAACCGCTGCTTGCGCAACCGAGGGATGCGTCAGCAGCTCGTTCTCGATCTCGGCGGGGTAGGCGTTGAACCCGCCTACGATGAACATGTCCTTCGTTCGGTCGGTGATCCTCAGGTAGCCGCGGTCGTCCATCACACCGACGTCGCCCGTGTGCAGCCAGCCGTCGGCGTCGATGGTCTCGGCCGTCGCCGCCGGATCTCCGTAGTAGCCGCGCATGACGTTGTAGCCACGCACGACGATCTCGCCCGGCTCCCCACGAGCGACCTCGGCGCCTTCCGAGTCGACCACCCGCACCTCGACATCGGGGATGGCACACCCTGAAGTGTTCGCGATCGTCTCCGGGTCATCCTCGGGCCGGCACATCGAGACGACACCCGTGGACTCCGTGAGGCCGTAGGCCGTGAGGATCGTCTCGAAGGTGAGCTCCGAACGCATCCGCTTGACGAGCTCGACGGGGACGACGGCCGCGCCCGTAACCGCCAGGCGCAACGATGACAGGTCGCCGCGATCGGACACGTTCAGGATCGACTGGTACAGCGTCGGGGGGCCGGGGAGCACCGACACCTGCTCCTCGCGGATGCGCTCGAGAACGGTCGGGACGTCGAACACGGCGTGCGGGACGATCGTCGCTCCGCGCATCAGGCAGGCGATGAACCCGGCCTTGTACCCGAACGTGTGGAAGAAGGGGTTCACGATCAGGTACCTGTCAGTCTCGCGCAAGCCCACGAGTCGCGACCACACCTCGAAGACGCGCAGCGTCTGGCCGTGGGTGGCCATGACCCCTTTGGGCTTCCCCGTGGTGCCGGACGTGAACATGATGTCGCTGAGATCGTCCGGCTCGATGGCGTCGGACCGACGCCGGAGGTCGGCCATGGACACTTGGTCGGCATCGAGGGTGAACGCCGTCCAGCTCGTCGTGCCGTCCGGGGTGGGACCGCGCAGGATGACGATGCGCTCGACGGGATCGGACGCGTACTGGTCGCGAAGCAGCTGGACATAATCGATGTCGAGGAACCCCGACACCGTGAAGAGCATCCTGGCTCCCGACCGCTCGAGGATGTAGCCGGCTTCCCGTCCTTTGAAGCGCGTATTGATCGGGACGATGACCCCGCCGGCGCCGTGGACGCCGAGGGCCGCCACGATCCACTCCCAGCAGTTGGGGGCCCAGATGGCCACACGATCGCCCCGCTCGATGCCTGCGGCCATGACGGAGCGCGAGGCTTGATCGACGGCTGCGGCGAGGCCTTCGAAGCTCAACCGGACGTCATCGACGACGGCCTCACGACCGCCGAACCGCTCGGCCGCGTCGCGAACGAGAACCGGGATAGTCGACCAGCTCATGATCCGAAGGCGCCCGACTCGCGCAACTCTGCGATGCGCGCCTCGTCGTAGCCGAGCACGCCCTTCAGCACGTCGTCCGTGTGCTGACCTACCACCGGAGCTTTGTCCGGCACCGGGAGCGCGCCGTCCACGACCTTGAGCGGGTTGGGCAGCTGCTCGGCCCCCAGCCGTTTGCGCGGGATCCAGTCCATCCGGTCCCGGAACTGCGGGTCGTCCCCTATGGTCTCGGGCGTGTTCACCGGCGCGATGGGCGTGTTCGCCTCGCCACCGAAGGCCAGCCACTCCGACGACGTGCGCGTGCGGAAGATCTCCGTGAGCTCGCGCCGCAGCTCGGTGTCACCAATCGCATGGTCGGCATACTTCGCGCCCGGATGCTTCTCGTAAAGATCCGGACGACCCACCCCTTCGCAGAAGCTCTTCCAGAACTCTCGCTCGGAAGCCATGAACAGGACGTGACCGTCCAACGTCGCGTAGATCTGGTAGCGCACGCCCTCGCGCATCCCCGCTGTGCCCGGCGCCCGACGACGGAAATCATCGGCCTTGTTCCCCGTGACCTCCGACTCCGGACGCTCGTAGGCCTTGTGCGTCTCCGACCGCAGCCAATCGACGGCGGCAGCGGAGTCGGACTGCGCTACCTCGAGTTGCATGCCCTCGCCGGTCTCGCGAGCACGCACGATCCCCGCGAGGATGCCTATGGCGCCGTACAACGGAGCCGCGTTGATCCCAATCGAGACGTGCTCGGGCATGTACGTGAATCCGTCTTCGTCGACGGCGGGCTTCACGATGCCCGCCCACGTGTCGTACGCGATCCCGTGGCTCGGGTAGTCCTTGTAAGGACCGGTCATCCCGTAGCCGGAGATCGTGATGAAGACGACCTTCGGGTTGGTCTGCCGCAGCCGCTCGAACCCGATGCCGAGCCGGTGCAACGCCCCCGGACGCATCGCCTCGACCACTGCATCGGCCCGGTCGGCCAGGCCGACGAACACCTCGCGTCCCGCGTCCGACCGGAGGTCGAGCGCCACGCTGCGCTTGCCCCGGTTCACGTGCAGGTGCATCAGCGAAACGCCGTCCACGATGGGCCACGTCATCTCCCGGACGTAGTCACCCTGCGGCGGCTCGACCTTGATGACGTCGGCACCGAGATCGGCGAGGGCCGTGGTGATCGCGGCCGGGCCGAGCATCGAGCACTCGACGATGCGGACGCCTGCGAGCGGCGCGATGTCGGTCATAGAACGACGTCGAACCAGTAGCGGCGCTTGGGGACGTCGCGATCGGGCTGCGGGACCTCGTCTTCGAACACGCCGCCGTTGGACTCGATGATCTTGCGCGATCCGACGTTGTCCGCGTCGCAGGTGACGAGGAC
>JBOGXL010000304.1:0-5482 GCA_050694575.1 Actinomycetota bacterium
CACGGCCCAAGGGTAACCACCGGTCGGGCAAACCTCACGGAATCCGGCGTTCGCGTCAGCCGAGCAGCTTCTTGCAGTCCAGGCACAGCCGCGCGACGGGGCGGGCTTCCAAGCGCTCGACGGGGATATCCTTGCCGCAGTTCTCGCAGCGTCCGTATGTCCCCTGCTCGATGCGCTCCAGGGCGCCGGCCACCTCGTGGAGCTGCTCGATCAAGCCTTCCCCTATCGAAAGGACGCGCGCCTTCTCGGCCGTCGCCTGGCCGCTGTCGGCGAATCCCTGCTCGAAAGCGACGTCCGTCGGTGCACCGGTGTCCACATCGATCCCCATGTCGACGAGCTGCCGCCCGATCGCTTCGCGCTCGCCGTCCAGGCGATGACGGAAACCGTTGAGCGTTTCTTGATCCACGTTCGGGCCTCCCGGTCCGGTGCTCAGGACGAGCGCCGGCGCCGCTCACGCCCGCGCGGGTGAGCAGCCTCGTAGACATCCTTGAGCTTGTCTCGTGTCACCAGCGTGTATACCTGCGTCGTCGACAATCGAGCATGCCCTAGAGCCTCCTGCACCACCCGAACGTCCGCGCCCCCCGCCACGAGGTGCGTCGCGAACGAATGGCGCAACGCGTGTGGGAAGACCCGTGCATTCGGGTTTACCCGAGCAGCGTACCGCTTCACGCATCGCCACGCGCTCTGCCTCGAGAGGCGGCCGCCGCCGACGCGGAGGAACAGAGCGTGGGTCGGCCGGCCGGCCGAAGCTAGCCCTCGCCGTCCGTCGCCGAGGTAGCGACGCACAGCGTCGGCCGCCGGGACGCCGACGGGCACGACGCGCTCCTTCTCCCCCTTCCCGATGCAGCGGATCGTCCGTTCATCCAGGTCCACGTCGTCGACGTCGAGACGAACGAGTTCCGAAACACGCAAGCCGGCCCCGTAGAGCAATTCGAGGATCGCTCGATCCCGCTGCTCGCGCGGCGACGCGCCGGCGGCAGCCTCGATGATCTTGGTGACGTCCTCGGCACTGAGCGCCTTGGGCAACGGCCGCCCGCGCGCCGGTCCGTCCACGAGGGAGGCCGGGTTCTGCGGCGCGATGCCTTCACGCACGCAGAAGCGGTGGAAATGCCGGACCGCAGCAAGGGTCCTGTTCAATGTGGACGCCGCCGCACCCGTACCTGCGCGTTCACCGAGGAAGTCCAGCACGTGCGACGGTTGTATCTCTCCGACCTCTGTGACACCCGCACGCGCCAGCGCCGAAAGATAGCGCTTCACATCCCGTCGATAGGCCTCGATGGTTCGCGGTGACGCGCCGCGCTCGACGCGGAGATAGTCCTCGAAGCTTTCCGCGCCTCGGCGCAGTTCCGCAGACGGTCTTGGCGCGGCCGGCACGAGGCCAGCGTACCGTCCACCGAACACTTCGACACGCAACACAGGCCCGGTTCTCTGCGGGACCACTACCTCGAGACGCCGTTCCGGCGGATGGCCCGGCGCCGTAGGGTCGTCGATCGGCCGCGCCCTCCCGTCCGACCCGTTGCGCTCGCGGGAGCTCGGGGGTAGCTTCGGGCGAGAATGTTCGAGCGCTTCACCGATCGCGCACGCGCAGTAGTGATGCACGCACAGGAGGAAGCGCGCCGCTTCAATCACAACTACATCGGCACCGAACATCTCCTGCTCGGCCTCCTGGTCGACGCCGAAGGAATGGGTGCTCAGGCCCTGGCCGATCGCGGTCTCGACCTCGAGAAGGTCCGGGCCGAGGTCGACCGCCGTGTCGGAGCGGGGCTCGAAGAGCCGAAAGGACACATGCCCTTCACGCCGCGGACCAAGAAGGTGCTCGAGCTTGCGCTGCGCCAGGCTCTCAAGCTCAACCACAACTACATCGGGACGGAGCACATCCTGCTGGGCCTGTTGGCCGAAGGCGAAGGCGTCGCAGCGCAGATCCTCATGACCGATGTGGACCGAGGTCTGGTCGGTGTACGCGAAGCCGTCTTCGCACGGATGGGACGTCCGGCGGAAGCGCTGGTCGGTGTCGAAGGCCGACTGGCGGAGATAGGACGCGCCGTGCGCGGGCGGTTCCCGAGGATCACGGTTGGGATGACCGAAGACGAGACGCGCCAACGACTCGAAGCTATAGAAGCTCGTCTGAGCGCGATCGAGCAGCTGCTCCGGCGGCAGCTCGGCGAAGAAGAAGTCTCTTAGCCGCTCCGCGCCGCGAGGAACGCCAGCCCCAGGAGCGTCTTGGCGTCCTTGATCTCTCCGGACCCCATGAGATCGCGCACCGACCCGACCGGGCGCCGCACGACCTCGAGCACCTCACCGGCGTCTGTCGATCCTTCGGCGGGCGCGACGGCGTCGGTGAAGTACAGGAAGAACAGCTCGTTGGTGAAGCCGGGGGTCGTGTAGTACGTCGCCAGTTGCTCGAGGCGATCCGGACGCAACCCGATCTCCTCCACGAGCTCGCGCGCTGCACAGTCTTCCGGGTCCTCGCCGCGGCTGAGCTTGCCGGCGGGGATCTCGAGGAGCACCTCCCCCATCGCGTGGCGGTACTGCCGCACGAGCCAGATGTCACCGTCATGGACGCAGACGACGCCGACCGCACCGCCATGCTCGATCACCTCGCGTGTCGATCGGTGGCCGTCCGCGGCCTCGACCTCGTCCACGCGAAGCTTGAGGATCTGCCCTTCGAACACGACGCGAGACGAGAAGACTCGTTCGCGCATGGCCCGGCGCCCTTAGGAGGACGCCAGCCCGGCTCGCCGAGCGGCGGCGCCGATGAAGTCGCGGAAGAGCGGGTGCGGCCGGTTCGGACGCGACTTGAACTCTGGATGGAACTGTCCGGCGACGAACCACGGATGGTCGGCCAGCTCGACGATCTCGACGAGCGTGCCGTCCGGTGACGTTCCCGACGGGATGAGCCCTTCGGCCTCGAGCTTGGCCACGTACTCGGGATTGACCTCGTAGCGATGTCGGTGGCGTTCATCGATGAGCTTCTCGCCGTACGCCTGGAAGGCCTTCGTGCCTTCACGCAGGACGCACGGGTAGGAGCCGAGGCGCATGGTGCCGCCCATATCCTCGACCCCGTGCTGGGCCTCGAGGAGCGCGATGACCGGATACGGCGACTGCTCGTTGAACTCGGCCGAATCCGCTCCGCCCATGCCGCACACGTGACGAGCGAACTCGATCACCGCGGCCTGGAGGCCCAGACAGATGCCGAAGTACGGCATCTGTTCCTCACGCGCATGCCTGGCGGCCTCGACCTTACCCTCGATCCCTCGAACGCCGAACCCACCCGGGACGAGGATCCCGTCGACGTCACCGAGCCGGTGACCGTCGTCGATCATCCCGTCGGACGGCAGCCACAGGATGTCCACCTTCACACGGTGGTGAGCGCCGGCGTGCCGCAGCGCTTCCCGCACCGAAAGGTAGGCGTCCTGCAGGTCGATGTACTTGCCGACCAGTGCGATGCGCACGGTACCTACGGGCGAGGCCATCCTGTCGATGAGCTCACGCCATTCGTCAAGGTCGGGGTCGCCCGGGCCGAGGTTGAGGTGCTTCGCGATCTGCTTGTCCAGTCCCTCTCGGTGCAGGTCGAGGGGAACGGCGTAGGGGTTCGGCGAGTCGGGCTCGGAGATCACGGCCTCGGGCTCGACGTCACAGAACAGCGCGATCTTGTTCTTCAGTCCGAGATCGATGTCTCTGTCGGATCGGCACAGGATCGCATCGGGCTGGATGCCTATGGACCGCAGAGCCATGACGGAGTGCTGGGTGGGTTTCGTCTTGAGCTCGCCGGAAGGAGCGAGGAAGGGCACGAGCGAGACGTGAGCGTAGAAGACATTCTCGCGGCCGACGTCGTGGCGGATCTGGCGGATCGCGTCCAGGAACGGGAGCGACTCGATGTCGCCGACCGTCCCACCCACCTCGGTTATTACGACGTCTACCTCGGGGTCCCGGCCGAGGGCGAGGATCCGCTCCTTAATCTCGTTGGTGATGTGCGGGATGACCTGGACCGTCTCGCCGAGGAACTCGCCGCGCCGTTCACGCTGGAGGACCGACCAGTAGACCTGACCAGTCGTGAGGTTCGAGGCCTTCGTGAGGTTCGTATCGATGAACCGCTCGTAGTGCCCCAAGTCGAGGTCGGTCTCGGCGCCGTCGTCGGTCACGAAGACCTCGCCGTGCTGGAAGGGGTTCATCGTCCCCGGGTCGACGTTGATGTACGGGTCGAGCTTCTGGAGGACGACCTTCAGACCGCGCGCCACCAACAGGCGCCCGATCGAGGAAGCGGAGATGCCTTTCCCGAGGGAGGAGGCCACACCTCCGGTCACGAAGATGTGTCTTGCCAAAGGAAACCTCCCGGTCGATTCAACGTAGCACGGGCCCGAGGCTATGGGGCCGAACCGACATCCACCTGGTAGAACTGGAGCGAGGGAATGAACCGAGGGCGAACCTGCGCGATCTTCACGCTCGTGGCGTCGACGTTGATCGCGGCGCACCTGTCGCCATCTCCGGCCGAGGCACAAGTAGTCACGCGCTGCGACCAGCTCGGGTCCGACCGCTCGACCGTGACGGCGAAGCGCCGCTACGGTTTCGGGCGATCGGAGGTGGTTTCATTTCCGAGCGACCGAGACGGCGCCAACATCCAGATAGGCCTCGTGCGTCCGCGGGTGGCACGCGGTCAGCGCGTTCCGGTGATCGTCCAGGCATCCCCGTACTTCCACGCTCTGCAGACCGTCGATCTACGGAAGTGCGCGCCGTTCCTGGTCGAGAACTACGTGCCGCAGGGGTATGCCATCGCGCTCATCCCCGTGCGCGGGACGGGAGACAGCGGAGGGTGCTTCGAGCTCTTCGGCCCGGGCGAGCGCGCCGACCTCGACCAGGCCGTGCGATGGCTGGGCTCCCGGACTTGGAGCAACGGCTCGGTCGGGATGATCGGGAAGTCCTACGACGGCTCGACGCCGTGGATGGTAGCGGCCGCCGGCAACCCGTACCTCAAGACGATCGTGCCCGTCTCCGGTGTGCCCGACGTCTTCGATCTGCTCTTCGGCGCCGGCACTCCGGACTTCCGGGGGCCGGGGGTCCTGAGCGGTGCCTACTTCACCGAGAACCTATTATTCATCGACGGGCGAGCTCCGACACGCAACGTCGAGACGATCGCCTGCCCCGAGCATGCGATCGCCGAAGCCGCGAGCGTGCACAGCTTCATAACCGGCGAGATGGATCCGTTCGCCTATTGGCAAGCGCGGCGGTACACCGACGACATCCGTCGCCGCTACCGAGGCAGCGTGTTCCTCGTCCAGGGATTGCAGGACTGGAATGTCAACCCGGGAGCCCAGTTCCCACTGATCACCGACCTGAGGCGGCGAGGCGTGCCGACGAAGATGATGCTCGGGCAGTGGGGCCATTCTTACCCCGACGAGGTCTCACCTCCGAGCGAGCGCGAGGACTTCGCCGACATCCTCCTCCGCTGGTTCGACAGATGGTTGAAGGGCGACGAGCGATCGTC
>JBOGXL010000305.1:0-2278 GCA_050694575.1 Actinomycetota bacterium
GAGCAGCACGGTGTCGTCCGCGAGCGTCTGGAATCCGTGAGCGACACCTTCGGGGATGTAGAGCGCTGCACCGTTGTCCTCCGACAGCTCGGCCGACACCCACCGCCGGAACGACGGCGAACCGGCCCTGACGTCCAGAGCGACGTCGTAGGCAGCCCCCCGGACGACGCGCACGACCTTGGCCTCCTCGTGCGGAGCGATCTGGTAGTGCATCCCCCGCAACGTGCCCTTGCGCTTGTTGTGGGAAAGGCTCGCCTGTGCGAGCTCGCCCGTCAGACCGTGCTCCGCCAGCTCGCGGCTGCACCACGCCCGGGCGAACCAACCGCGGTCGTCCTCGGCCCGCTCGGGCTCGAGGAGCATCACCCCCGGGATCGACGTGGCACGGAACAGCATGGCCTTCAGATCATCCGCGGCTCGGGCACGGGGACGAGGAAACGTCCGCCGCGTGCCCGGTAGTCGGCCTGCTGTGAGAGGATCTCGTCGGCGAAGTTCCAGGCCAGCAGCATCGTCACATCGGGCCGCACCTCGAGGAGCCGCTCCGGCTCCACCACGGGCAGCTCCGACCCCGGCAGGAACAGTCCCTGCTTCACCGGAGACCGATCCACCACGAAGCTGATCGTCTCGCGGCCTATCCCGCACGCGTTCAGCAGGATCGTCCCTTTCGCCGACGCGCCGTAGGCGGCTATCACACGGCCCTGGTACCGGAGCTCCTCGAGCAGTGATCGAAGCACCTGGCCGTGTCTGGTCACCCGTGTCTGGAACCCGTCGTAGAACTCGAGCGTGTCGACACCGAGGCGGCGCTCCTCGTCCAGGAGACGCCGAACGGCGGGCTGCGGTTCCTGCGCCGAATCGGCTCGCGCGACGAAGACGCGTAACGAGCCGCCGTGGATGGGGATCCGTTCCACGTCCACCAAGCGCAGGCCGTGGCGGCCGAACAGCCGATCCAGGGCCGCGGTCGAGAAGTACGAGAAGTGTTCGTGGTACACGGTGTCGTAGGCGCTTCCGACGATCATCTCGTAGACGTGCGGCACCTCGACGACGAGCGTGCCTTCCTCGGCGAGCAGGATCGAGATCCCTTCGACGAAGTCGTTCGGGTCCGGGACGTGTGCCAAGACGTTGTTCGCGTGCATCACGTCGGCGCGGCGACCCTCGGCCACCAGTACACGTGCGAGCTCGGCGCCGAAGAACTTCACGAGCGTGGGGATCCCGACCTTCTCCTCGGCGTACGCGGCGATGTTCTCGGCGGGCTCGATGCCGAGCACCGGTATGCCCCGTTCGACATAGAACTGGAGGAGATAGCCGTCGTTGCTGGCGGGCTCCACGACGAAGCTGTCGGCGTCGAGTCGCTTCTCCTTCACGAGCCGGTCGACCAGACCTCGGGCGCTGTCGACCATCGTGTCGGAGTAGGACGAGAAGTAGGGATAGTCGACGAACATCCGCTTCGGATCGACCGTCTCCGTCAGCTGCGCGAGGCCGCACTCCTCGCATAAAGCGACATCGAGCGGGAACGTGTCTTCGGGTGTTCCGAGCTCCTCGGGCCGCCGCAACGCGTTGGCCAGCGGCATCGATCCGAGCTCCAGGAAGACCTTCAGCCCGGCCGCGCCGCACAGCCGACATGGGCTCATCGAGCCTCAGGGTTACGGGGAATGAAGGGCGGCGCTGTCCACCAGCGCCGCGGCGAAGTTGTCGCCCGCCTCGGCCGTGTCGTTGACGCCCGGCGAGTCCTGGTGGAAGACCTGGTCCCCGGCAGATGACAGGCCTGCCGGGCCTCCGTACAGGACCTGCACGGCCCCGGCGTCAGAGATCGATCCCACGTCCTCGAAGGGAACGCCTACGGCCAGGTCGGCCAAGCCGTCGGAGTCGAAGTCGCCCGAGGTCAGGGTCCGGCCGAAGTTGTCGAAGCCCTCGGCCGTGTCGTTGACACCCGGCGAGTCCTGATGGAAGACCTGGTCGCCCGCTGCTGACAGGCCTCCGGGTCCTCCGTACATGACGTGCACGGCGCCGGCGCTCGCGACCGATCCCACGCCCACGTTGGAGACGCCCACGGCCAGGTCGGCGAAGCCGTCGGCGTCGAGGTCGCCCGAGGTCACGGCGAAGCCGAACTCGTCGCCGTTCTCGGCCGTGTCGTTGACATCCGGCGAGTCCTGGTGGAAGACCTGGTCTCCCGCCGACGACAGGCCTCCCGGTCCTCCGTACAGGACGTGCACGGCGCCGGCGAGCGCGACCGATCCCACATCCTCTCCGGGCACGCCCACGGCCAGGTCGGCGAAGCCGTCGG
>JBOGXL010000306.1:0-2101 GCA_050694575.1 Actinomycetota bacterium
GGGTCCAGGGCGAGTTCGCCCACAGCGCGGACACCCTCGAGGGCTCCTCCGTCCACCGCCGCGTCGACAAGGAGGGAGGCACCCTGCCGCCGGCCGATGAGATCGCTCCCGGCGAGCGATTCGTCGCGCGCGGGGTGATGCTCTCCGCACCGCAGCACGGGCTGATCGCGCGCGTCGATCTGCTGGAAGGTGAGGGCGGCGCCGTTCGGCCCGTCGACTACAAGAAAGGAAGACCGGGCAAAGACGGTCCGTGGGACGCCGACCGCGTCCAGCTCTGCGTGCAGGCGCTCGTCCTTCGCGAGAACGGCTATAGCAGCGACGAGGGCTTCATCTACTACGCGACGACCAAGGAGCGGCTCCTCGTCCGTTTCGACGACGAGCTCGTCCAGCAGACGCTCGTTGCGGTGCGAGACCTGCGAAAGGCTGCCGACGACCCACTCCCGCCGCCGCCACTGGTCGACAGCCCCAAGTGCCCGCGTTGCTCGCTCGTCGGAATCTGCCTGCCCGACGAGGTCAACCTGCTGCGTGGCGCCGAGCCTCATGAGGTGCGAAGGCTCGTCCCCGCTCGCGACGACGCGGGCCCGCTGTACGTGGTCGGCCAAGGGGCGAGAGTGGGGAAGTCGGGCGAGCGCCTGTCCATCCGTCGTCCGGACGAGAAGGACGCGTACGTCCGTCTGATCGACGTATCGCAGGTGTCGGTATTCGGAAACGTGCAGGTGAGCGCACAAGCCGTGCGGTCTCTTGCGAACGCGGGCAAGCCGATCCTGCACCACACCTACGGTGGATGGCTGGTCGCCGTCACCTCGGGACCCGATCGACGAAATGTCCAGCTTCGCGTGGCGCAGTACGACATGGCTCGCGGCGATGGAGCGCTCGCGGTCGCGAAGGCGATCGTCGCCGGAAAGATCCGCAACCAACGGACGCTCCTCAGGCGCAACCATCGCTCCCGCCCTCAGGCTCCGCTCGAGGAATTGGCGCGACTGGCGCGGGGTGTTGACCGCGCGGGCGGTACCGAGCAATTGCTCGGGATCGAAGGAACGGCCTCCCGCCTGTACTTCTCGGTCTTCCCGGGGATGCTGAAGGCGACGTTGGGCTTCGACTTCTCGGCGCGATCGCGCCGTCCTCCGACCGATCCCGTCAACGCGCTGCTGTCGTTCCTGTACTCGATGCTCGCCAAGGACTGTACCCACGCATGCATCGCCGTCGGGCTCGATCCGTACGTCGGGCTCTTCCACCAGGTGCACTACGGACGTCCGTCGCTGGCTCTCGATCTAGCCGAGGAGTTTCGGGCGCTGATCGCCGACTCGGTGGTCTTGAGCCTGGTCAACAATCGCGTCGTCGAGCCCGGCGACTTCATCACCCGCGGGCCCGCCTGCGCATTGAAGGACGGCGCGCGCCGCGAGGTGATCGAGGCGTACGAGGCGCGGTTGCAGACCCTCGTCCGCCACACGCTGTTCGGGTACTCGGTGAGCTACCGGAGGGTGCTGGAGGTGCAGGCACGTCTGCTGGCCCGTGTCGTCGCCGGCGAGCTGAAGACTTACCAGCCGTTTACGACTAGATGAGGGATTCGCGCCGGCACCGTTTCATCGTTTGCTACGACGTGCGGGATCCGAAGCGGCTGCGTAAGACGCACGAGACGATGCTCGGGTATGGCGACCCGCTTCAGTACTCGGTGTTCGTCTGCGATCTGTCCAAGGGCGAACGGATCGTGATGGAGGAAGCGCTTCGCCACGTCGTCCGGCTTCCGGAGGACTACGTTCACCTCGTCGACCTCGGTCCGGTGGGGGGAGCGGCGTCCAAGCGGATCCGGACGCTCGGGGGAGCCCCGCCGCCGGCCACGCAGCGGCATAGCGTATTTTGAGGGCCGAGAGGGTGTTGATCTTTGACAACCGCATAGCGGAAAGGGCTGTGCGAGAGGTGCGATGATGTGAGTACCAGGTCGGGCCGCTCGACCCGGCGTTTTCGCAGGTGGTAGCAGGGATGCTGGGCGTTCAGGTTCATCGTCGCGTTCCGAAAGTGTCGATGAGACGCAGGCGCTCGCCATCAAGCTCAAATGACCAGGTGCGACCTGCGACGATGTCAAAGCTCATTCCGCGGACGC
>JBOGXL010000307.1:0-2905 GCA_050694575.1 Actinomycetota bacterium
CGCCTGGGACTGGGGAGTTAAGACGTCCGGCGTGACCGTGCACTTCGCCACGGAGGACCTCGACATGGGGCCGGTCATCGTCCAGCGCGCGGTCGATGTAGCTGCCGACGACACGGTCCAGACCCTCGAGGAGAAGATCCATCTAGTGGAGTACGCGATCTACCCGAAGGCCGTGCGCCTGTTCGCCGAGGGACGACTGCGTATAGAAGGACGCCGCGTTGTCGTGGACGGCGACGTTCCCGAGGCTCCCTGGGCGGGTGCCCTTCCGCCGGGCCTCCGTTAGAACACCTCGCGCAGCGTCGCGTTCAGGAACATCCCGTCCGGATCGACGCGCTCGTGATCCTTTATCCGGTCGAACCGGCGGACGTCGTCGCCGAGCTCGGACTCGATGTGCTCGAGGATGCGCGGGATGTGGCGCCATTCCTTCGCCCAGTGCGGACGTGCGTGAGGGAGATCGAGCCATTCCCGTCCGATCGCGGCCGAGAACCGCCGCCATCCCTCGGGCGGCGAGCACCCGAGGATCTCGATGTAGCAGGTGCGGCCCTCCCCGGAGGCGGGTGAGAGCAGACAGTCGCTGTTGCAGATGAACCGGACGTTCATGCAGACGTTCAGTGGGTAGCGACCGGTCTCCGCTTCGGTCTTCACAGCGTCCATGACGGTCTTTATCGCCGTGCGGACGGCGTCGAAGCTTGGGTCGATCTTGAACGCCATCTCGACACAGCCGGTACGGACGATCTCGATGCCGCGGCTGTAGTGGATGGCCTCGACGATCTCGACCACGTCGTCGCGAACCTTGGGTGCGGCCGCGGCGCCTACGCGACAAACGAACGGTGTCAGGCGGGGAGCCGTCGCCGTTACGCCGAGCATCGCTCGCCACATCCGCGTCCGGACGGCGCCGCCTACGCGGTCCACCCGGCTGGCCCGCGGCTTCTGCTCGGCCGGCGCATCAACACGATCCCAGCTCTTGACCCAGAAGCGCTCCGAGAAAGGGAACCAAAACAGGTCGAGGTTCTCGTGGGACAGGACGAGCTCGTCCACTTTGTCGAAGACCTCCGCTACGGGCACCTTGATGTCCCGCGCTCGAACGTTCCAGCTCTTCTGCACGTCCAGCGTGATCGCCGACATCAGCCCGAACATGCCGAGGTTCAGTCGCACGGCGTTCATCACGTCCTCGTCGTCGACACCCGCTTCGTATCGGCGGAGGCGACCTGTTGCGGTGACGAGGTCTATCGCGTGGACGAGATCCGAGATCGTCTGGTTGTCCCGTCCCGAGCCGTGGCTGCCGGTGGCGACCAAACCCCCGAACCGCACGCTTTCGAGGACGACGTTGAGCGGCAGGGCATAACCGTGGCGTTCGAGGACGGCGTTGACCTCCCGGTTCGTCGCGCCGCTTCCGACCACCACGCGTGGATGCTCGTCGTCGGACAGGTCCACGGCGACGTCGTTCAGGTTTTGGACGTAGACGAGGACGTCGTCGGTCGTCACGAGCGGCGACCAGGAATGACCGGACCCGACGGGCCTTACGCCGAGACCGCGCTCGCGCGCGAACCGGACGATCTCGACGAGGTCCTCGACCCGTCTCGGGAAGAACGAGTGCCCGGGGCGGCAGCTCGAGGTGCGGCCCCAGTTCGACCACGGCCTGTCGCTTCGGTGCGAGATGGACGCCGGAGGCGCGGTCATCGCGAGGAAGCTAATCCGTCGCCGTGTCGGCGGCAACAGCGGGGATCGCGCGGACTTTGTCACTACCAGAACGTATGATCGTAGTTGCCTTCCCCCAGAGAAGTAGAGGGAGTGGACCTCCACGACCACCACGCTTGCTCCGCCGCGCCTCCTCGAGCTCGAGGACGCCATGGTCCAGTCCTTCGAGCGCATGTCGGCGGAGCTCCGCGAGATCTTCCGGTACGTCGTGCCGTTCGACCGGGCCGAAGCATGGCGCGTGGACGGCGCCCGCTCGATGGCCGACTGGCTGTGCTTCCGCTTCTCGATCTCCGTACGGCTCGCGCGCGAGTGGGTGCGGGCCGCGCATGCATTGGAGGAGCTGCCGGCGATCGCTCAAGGCTTCGCCGAGGGACTGATCTGTTGGGAGAAGCTGCGCCAGCTCGTCCTCATCGCTGCGCCGGAGACCGACGTCGAGCTCGCGCGGCGCGGCACCGATTGGAGTGTCGCCGAGGTCGAGCTCTACGTCCGGCAACAGCGCCGCATCGCGCGCGAGGAAGCCGACCGGGCGCAGAGCGAGCGCGGGTTGTGGTCGAGCTGGGATCGCGAGACGGGGATGCTCCACTTCTGGGGGCGTCTGTACGGAGCCGAGGGCGCGGTGGTGCAGAAGGCGCTCGATCGTGTCTCCGAGCAGTTGTTCCATCACACCGCGAAGCTCGGCGTCCTCACCGACTACGCCCATCGCAACGCCGACGCATTCGTCGAGCTGGCGTCGAGCCACCTCGGCGCCGATCCCGATGCCGACCGCGCGACGGTCATGTGTCACGTCGATGCGAATGTGCTGCGGTCGATGAACGGCAACGGCACGCTCGAGTACGGGGTCGTTGTCGGCGCCGATACCGTCCGGCGCATCGCCTGCGACGGGCGGACGCAGATGGTCTATTGGGGGCCGAACGGTCGTCCCGTCGGCGTCGGTCGGGCGAGTCGCACCGTGCCGCCGTGGCTCACGCGTCTGCTGCACCGGCGGGATCAGGGTTGTCGCTGGCCCGGGTGCGGCGCGACGCGCGGCGTGCAGGCGCACCACGTCGTCCACTGGGCCGACGGCGGACGCACCGACGCCGACAACCTCCTGTTGTTGTGCCGGTTCCATCACCGGCTGGTTCACGAAGGCGGATGGTCCGCCGAGATCGGCCCGGACGGCGAGCTTTCCATCCGTCGTCCGGACGGGTCACACATGCGGCGACACTCG
>JBOGXL010000308.1:0-5778 GCA_050694575.1 Actinomycetota bacterium
GGCACATCGAGGGCCCAGAAGAACTCGAGGATGTCCTTCGAGATGGGGGCCGCGCCCGTTCCGGCGTTGTCCACCTGGTCCAGCCCGACGAGCTGCTGGATGAAATCGACCACGGGTTTCGCAGCCTCGGCTTTGGAGCCCACGTCGACGGGAACCGGCTTGCCCTCGTTCTCGAGGCGGACGAGCTCGAGACGGGCGGCGATCGCGTCTTGCGCGGCCTGGCGCTGGCCTTCGTCCGGGTTGTTGTTTATCGCGTTCTGCAGACCTTGGTAGAGCTTCTCCCAGATCCGCGGCACCGCGAAGAAGAAAGTCGGCTTCACGGCGGTGAGGTAGGAGGCGACGTCCCGTGGGTTCGGGCAGTAGTGGATCGTCGAGCCCAAGCGCAGAGGGATGTAGTGCCCGACCATCCGCTCGGCGATGTGCGCCATCGGCAAGTACGAGATCTGGCGTTGCCCGGGTCCCAGCGGCTGAGCGCGAAGCAGCGATTCGAGCGTCCAGCAGACGTTGCGGTGCGTGACCATGACGCCCTTCGGGGGCCCGGTCGTGCCCGATGTGTAGATCAGCGTGACGAGATCGTCGGGATCGATCGCCTCGAGGCGCTGCTCGAGGTCTTCGTCGGGCTGTGCACGTCCCTGCTCGACGACGGCATCGAAGGACACCACCCAGTCGTTGTCCGAGAACTCCTCGGCGTCCTTCCAGAGGATGACCTTCTTCACGTTCGGTATCTCGTTCTGGATCTTGAGGAAC
Organism: Actinomycetota bacterium; assembly: GCA_050694575.1. Taxonomy (GTDB): domain Bacteria; phylum Actinomycetota; class JAICYB01; order JAICYB01; family JAICYB01; genus JBOGXL01. Next base: position 748 of record JBOGXL010000308.1, read on the forward strand.
GTCTCGAAGTAGTTCCGGTCCTCACAGATGACGTACTTCGACTCACAGTGGTTGACGATGTACTCGACCTGTTCGGGAGCAAGGGTGTTGTACAGGGATACCGGGACCCCACCGGCGTGGAGGACGCCGAAGTCGGAGACCGAGTACTGAGGCAGGTTCGAGCCGATCAGGTTCACGAAATCGCCCGGCTGGAGGCCCAGCGCGATGAGACCCTTGGCGAAGTCGCGCACCCGTTCGCCGAACTGCGCCCACGTGCGCGACTCCCAATCGTCGCCGTCCTTCCACTTCAGCGCTTCGGAGCCGGCGAACTGCGTCGTCGCCTGCTGGAAGAGGGTGCAGATAGTCTGACCTTTGACCGTCTCGTCGATGTCTTTACGCTCGGCGGCAACGTCCCTGGACACGCCTCACCTCCCGTCGATCGGGGGAGCTGCGCCCCCCGAACCCCCCGCGCTACGCGCTTGCGAAAGGCAGATTAGCACGCACTGTTCTCGCCCCGTCCCGCTGCCGGCCGCCGACGACCCTACTGCACTCCGCGCAGGTGTCCTGTCTCGTTGAGGCTGATGAGGGTACGGATCCCGGCGCGTGACGCAGCGACGCGGTGGATGGATGCGTACGCCGGCTCGAACCACAAGCTCCGCCGGAGGCCGAGGACTTCCGCGAGGGCCACGTTGATGACGCCGCCGTGGCAGACGGCCAACACGCGCTGGCCCGGGTGGGCGGCGATGATCCGGTCCAGCCCTTCGGCGACGCGCGGACGGAAGGTCGCCGCGTCCTCCACCACGTCCTCGAGGCGGTCCTCGGCGAGCGCTCGCCAATGCGCGATCAGCTCCGGATCGGTGCTCGTCTTGAGCTCTTCAACGGGGATGTAGAACTGCGACTGCCTGTCGTACTCGGCGATGCCGTCCTCGATCGCGATCTCGAGGCGGTGCCGGCCGCCTATGGCGTCTGCGGTCTGCCGCGCCCGGCGAAGGGGACTCGAGTAGATCGCATCGAACGACTCTTCGGCGAGCCACGCCGCGGCGGCTTCGGCCTGGCGTATCCCGAGCTCGGTGAGCGGCGGGTCGGCCGGACCTTCGGCCGCGACGATGCGGACGGGTTCGGCGTGACGAACGAGGACGAGATCCACCTACGACTCCCGCTCGAGGCCGAGGGTCAGCAGGAGATCCTGGTGGAGCTCGAACCATACGGTGTGGTAGCTCTCCGCGAGAGGGGCCGTGAACGCCTTCGTGTCGCCGGCGAGCAATCTCTCGGCACAATCGTCGAGGCGCGCGCGGTAGACCGCGTACCGCGGTGCACGCTGAGCCATCCGATCCAGGCACGTCCGTGCGCTGCCGTTGAGCTCGACGAGTCGGTCGACGACCCCGGCGTCATAAGACGGATCGGAGTGATCGTTGGCTTCCTCGATGCCGCCTTCTCGGCGCACCTGCCAGTCCGAACAGACCCTCAGCACGCGTTGGTTGACGAGGAGGAACCGGTCGTAGGCCTCCGTGAGCTCCTCGTCGTCCCGTAGGCCCTCGGCAACGAGGAGCTTGTCGAGCGCGCCCGTTCCGGCGGGTGTGAGCGTGAACCCCTCCACGCGCCCGGTGCGCTCCGTCGCCAGCCCCTCTTCAACGAAGGCGAACAAGCGGCGTTGCGCAGCATCGGTCGAGACACCACCGGCCACCGCGGCGCGGTTGGGAGGGCTTATGCCTTGCACACGTAGGGCCATGAGCAGCCCGAGGTCGTCGTCCGCCACGACGCAGATCCTAGTGGCGGGCTTACGTCGCGCGCCTTCGTCGCTTACGCGTCGAGCTGGAGCCGGAGAGCGAGCTCCTCGGCCCGGACGGCGCCGATCGACCGAGCGACCTCGACCCCCTCAGGGCCGAAGAGCACGACGGTCGGGACGCTGAAGATGCCGAGCTCCTCTGTGAGCTCGGGATGTGCGTCGATGTCGACCTTCACGAACGTGACGCCGGCTCCGAGCTTGGCCGACAGCGACTCGAGCTCGGGGGCCAGGGCGTGGCACGGATGGCACCAATCCGCGTAGAAGTCCGCCACCACGGGGGTGCCGCGCCCGCGCAGCTCTTGCAACTCGGTGTCGTTGACCACGGCCATCGCCATCTGGATCCTCCGGTTTCGTGTTCTCGCCACGACAACCGGACGCCGCCGGCGTCTATTCCCGGGTCAGTGGACCGTCCGGTAGGCGAACAGGCCCAGAAGCAAGACCATCAGGCCGCCGACGAACCACACGAGCTCACCGAGGCGGCGGCGGTACAGCGCCACCACGATGGGGGTCCCCACGACCAGCGTCACGAGCACCTGGACGAGGACGCCCACATCGGTGCGAGGAAGGAAGAGGTCCTGCACCTAACGGTGTTCTTCGGTGCCGTCGCAGAGCTGGCGGCCGAGCGAGCGCAGCCTGTCGACGGTCTCGGGGTCGGCCTCGCCGCTGACCCGGGCTACAGCCTGTTTGAGCGCCCGGAGAGCCTCGGCTTCCTGGAGGCAGGGCGGGCAATCGACCAGGTGGCGCTCGAGCACCTTGGCGGCCTTGCTCGGCGGCAGCTCGCCGTCGACGATCTCCTGGATGCGTTCGGCCGCTCGCGAACAGATGTCGCGCGCGCGCCGCTTCTTCCACGCGCGCGTCCCGGGGAGATAGGCGAGCGGCGTCATGTGCCGGAGTCCAGAGGCGTGCCTTGCAACGAACGGCGCAATCGCGCGCGCGCCCGATGGAGACGGCTCATGACGGTACCGAGCGGGATGTCCAATGCGTCCGCTGCTTGCTTGTACGACATCTCCTCCACGTCGACGAGCTGCACGACGACGCGGAACTCCGGCGGGAGCTCATCGAGAGCGCGCACGAGGTCGGCGTCCACCACCCGTGAGAGCACGATGTCCTCAGGATTGGCCCCGTCGTCCGGCTCCGGCTCGACGGTGCCCTCGTCGGGGAGCAGGAACTCACGGTTGCGCTGGTCGCGGTTGATCGCGGTGTTCCGCGCGATGCGCGCGAGCCACGCGCGGGGATGTTGCCCGTCGAACCCGTCGAGAGCACGAAAGGCCTTGACCAGCGTCTCCTGCGCCAGATCCTCGGCTTCGGCCTGCGAACGCGACATCGACCGCGCGACCCGAGCGAGGAAAGGCATCTCGGGGACGATGAACTCCTCGAAGCGCTGCGTACGTCGGGCGTCGTCGGACATGTCGCGTGCATCGTCGGCGGGGCCGATTCCTCGGTCGAGCATAGCTGGCATAGCCATAGCGGATGGGTGGGTCGAAGGCTTCAATGGGTAACCCGCCGGCGAGCGGTTTAGTTCCTAGTAGTTCGCCGGCATGAGGGCCAGGACGCGAGGGAACACGCCGACCCAGAGCCCAGAGGCGCCCGCGATGACCATCGCGATGTACAACGCTTTCAGCTGATGGCGCTTGGACAAGCCGAGCGCGGCAAGCGCGCTCGCCGCAGCGATGCTTCCGAGGACGAGTACGTCCTGCGGGATCACCGGGCGTTGGGCCGTGCTCGGAACTTCTCCCGACCCGGTGGAGGGCGCGGGCGCCGAGATGATGCTGGCGCCGAGGTAGTCGCCCTGGACGATCAACCGCTGAGCGGCCGAGAAGCGCGGATGGCATGTCGTCAGCGTGACCTCGTCCTTCCCGTGCTGCTCGACGGTGGAGAAGCCGGATACGGGATCGACGATCTTCTGCTCCCGGACCCGATAGCGGTAGCGGGCCCGGCCCGAGACGAAGTCGATGACGTCCCCCTTCTCGAGCTCGTTGAGCCGGAAGAACGGGGCCCCGTACGTCGTCCGGTGTCCGGAGATGGCGACGTTGCCTCCTTCGCCCGGATACTTGGCCTCCGTCACACACTCGCCCGACCGGGCCTCCGCACAGCCTGGGAAGTGCCCGGGACCCTTCTTGAGCTCTTCGCGCCCGATGCCCTGGACGACGACGGTCTCCAGCCCGATCTTGGGGATCTTCAGCGTGAAGAGCGGGTCGCCGAGCCTGGCGCTGCCGCCGGGCGGCCGCGCCGGCGGGATGTTCCCAGCCGACAGGTTCTGCTCGGTAACGAGTGGGTTCCGCGCGAGCTGATCGGCGGCGCGCTTCTGTTCCTGCTTGGTGTACACACCCGTCCCCCACAGGAGGTACGCCGTGTAGAAGAGCAGGATCATCCCCGCGCCGACGAAGACGCGGCCGAGGATCCCGATGGTCCGGACGATACGGTGCGCGCCTCGTCGCTGAGGACGGACGGGGATGGGTCGGACGTCGTCCGGGGCTTTCACCTCAAGCGCTCCCCACAGGCTCCGCGCCGCGTTCGCTCCGCCAGAACTCCGCAAGTTGCAGCCGCTCCGCCGGTGGTGGGTGTGAAGCCCGCACGTACGACCACCACGAAGGGGCCAAGTCCGAGAGGTTCTTCGTCACGAGCTCTCGCATCATCCTTACGAACGCATCGGGGTCGTCCGTGAGTTCCAAGGCTACGACGTCGGCCTCCCTCTCGAAGGCTCGAGATACCCAATTCTGGAGGAACCCGAGGACCGCGTTGCCAGCTACGAACACCAGCGCCACGAGCGGCACGGAAGCAGGGTCCTGGAGCGAAGGTACACCGGCCCACCGCAGGGCTGCGTCCCATGTGGAAACCGATCTGAGCACGACGAAGAGGCCCAGCGACATGACGGTGGCCAGAACGATCTGACGCGCGACGTGCCGGCGGCGCCAGTGGCCAATCTCGTGAGCCACTATCGACGCGACAGACGACTCCGGCTGCGTGAGCAGGTTGTCGAACAGGACGATGCGGCGCGTCCGGCCCACGCCGGCGAAGAATGCGTTGTCCTTCCGCGTTCGCTTGCTTGCGTCCATCACCTGAACCTCGGAAATGTCGAGACCGGCCGACCGCGCCAACGCTCGTAGCCGCTCGGCGAGGCTCCGATCCTCGAGGGCCGAGAGCGTGTTGAACATCGGCAGGATGACAACCGGGAAGATCAGCGCCAGGACCACCGAAAAGAGCAAGAACCCGAGCCACGCCTCTATCCACCACAGCTCCGACGTTCGGATCGCCCACCACAAGAG
>JBOGXL010000309.1:0-1718 GCA_050694575.1 Actinomycetota bacterium
TGCGAACAGCGTACGTGGCGGTCGGACACCCTTGCTAGGCTCTTCCACGTTCGTGAGACGATCCCAACTGCTCCCCGCGCTCGTCGCCGGCCTGGCGCTCATCGTGGGTTGGGCGACGACGCCGGCGCACGCGGCCGTCGATGCAGCAAACGTCCGCTCGGTCGGGCACTTCGCCTTCCCGCACGGCACCGACAACGCCTTCCACGGCCGCTACGTCTACGCCGCGCAGGCCGACTCGTCGGAGGGCAAATCGCCCTCACGAGGCGACGGCGGCATCCACATCATCGACATCTCCGGCGCGACGCCGAGGAAGGTCGGATTCGTCCGGTGCAGCGGCTACCAGAACGACGTGGCCGTCGTGAAGACCGGCCTGATAGCGGTCGGCGCGCACCACTCGAGCTGCGGCGGCATCGACGGCCATGCCGGCGTCCATCTCGTCGACGTCCGTGATCCGAAGCGGCCGCGCATCCTCGGCTCGGTCCACCTCGCGGGCGGCACGCACACGCTGACGAAGGTTCCGGGCCATCCCCTCATCTACTCGTCCCCCGGCGGCCTCGGCCCCCCTGCCGAGGAATGGATGATCGACGTGTCCGACCCCAACGAACCGCGCGTCGTCGGATCGTTCGTGCCCAACCAGCTCGGCTGCCACGACATCTCGTTCGCGACGATCAAGGGACGGCCGCTCGGCTTCTGCGCGAGCACCAACGAGACGCTCATCCTCGACGTCGGCAACCCACGCAAGCCCACCGTCGTGTCACGCGTGATCGACGGTGCTTCGTTCCACCACTACGCAGCGCCGAGCCCGGACGGCAAGCTACTCGTCGTCAACGACGAGAACTTCATCGCGCACGAGTGCGTTACGGCCGGACGCGGCGTGACCGGAGCCCTGTGGATCCACGACATCTCCGACATCTCCAATCCGACTATCGCGGGGTACGTCGGCCCGCGCCGCGGCATCAGCCCCGTGAGCGGGATCGTCGGAGGGCCGGAGGAGTGGTGTACGTCCCACAACTTCAACTTCCTCCCCGGGACGCGCACCCTCGTAGGCGCTTGGTACTCGGGTGGGACGAGCGTCGTCGATCTCACCGATCCTTTGGCGCCCCGTGAGATCGCCCACTACACCCCGGACGACGCGTCGGCATGGTCCTCCTACTACTACAAGGGACGTATCTACGTGACGGACTACCACCGCGGCCTCGACGTCATCGAGATCCGCAAGCTGCGCTGACGATGGACCCCGTCGTCGCCCGCAAGATGCTTCGGACGCTGGAGCCCTTCCACGGCTGGGTGTACTTCGCGCCCGAGCCCCGCGAAGCCTACGCAAAGCTCGGCGTCACGGAAGGCCGGATGGGCTATTTCGGCTCGCGGTCCGCCGCGATGGGGGCGGTGAACGCCGACGTCGTCGTCGCCACCTTCTTCAACTTCCACCCGGATCTGATCCGCCGCTCCATCCCGAAGGTCTGGCAGATCGTGGCGCCGGCCGATCTCCTGGCCGCTCGACTGGAAGGTGCCGACGGGATGCTCCGCCGCATCCTCGGCGACGCCGTTGCGTCCGGCGAGATGCGGGAAGCCGCGGAGCTCGCGCGTCGCGCCGCCGAGGCGTGCGGTCCGGAGGGCCGTCCGCTCTTCGCGGGACACGCCGGGCTCGACTGGCCGACGGAGCCGCACCTCGTCCTCTGGCACGCGCAGACCCTGCTGCGCGAGTACCGCGGTGACGG
>JBOGXL010000310.1:0-3016 GCA_050694575.1 Actinomycetota bacterium
CGGTTCTCCATCATCAGGACGACGACGTGATCGATAGGCGAATCCTTCGCGGCGGCCTCGAGGATGCTCCCGGCGGGCCCGCGCGCTGCTTCGGCTTCGGCGCTCGTTCCGCCGAAGAGCGAGGAGAGGCGGGGGCCGAGCGATGCTGCGGCGACGGTCAGCCCGGCCGTGCGCAGGAAGTCGCGGCGATCGATGTCCCGTCCGGTCACGGCGGTTCCATGATGGCCACTCCCCATCCGACGTGCTCCTTCCAAACGCTCGCGATGCGCCCACCCTGCACGGCCGGTTTCGGGTCGCCGATCGGGCCGCCCGCCGCGCGTACCGCTTCGACGGTTGCGTCGAGATCGGGGCAACGGAAAGCTATCCCCCAGAGTGCCGGTTCCGGCGGCCCGGAGACCACCTCGATCACCGTCGGACCGGAGCGGTAGAAGGCCATCTCGGGCCCGCCCTCACCTCGCGGATGGAACCGTCGCCGAAGCCTCAGGCGCAGGACATCCTCCACCGCGGCCGTCGCCTCGTCGAGGTCCGGCACCGCGTAGACGACATGATCGATACCGTCGATGAGGTTGGGATGAACAGGGCTGGACGTCGGAGCGGGTTCCCGGCGGGTCGGCACACCGAGACGGTCGTCGGGTCCTGCTACCTCGTCGAAGCCCCACGCCGGACGGCCGTCGAGCTGGAATGTGACGCCGTCGAGGACGAAGGCGCCGTCGCTTACAGCGAACCCACACGACGTCCAACGGTCGGCGCTCCCGGGGACGCTCAACCACGTGAGCGAAGCCATGCAAGAGGATAAGCTCCCTCTCGGGACGCGCACGGGGGACCGGCTATGGCTGATGCGAGTTTTCCGAGGAATCCTGAGGACCTGAGCGCCGACTGGCTGTCGGAGAAGCTCGGCAGGGCCGTTTCGTCGTTCGAGAGTGAGCAGATCGGTATAGGCGTCGGCCTGCTCGGAAGGTTGTTCCGTCTGTCGCTCTCCGGCGACGACGGCGCGCCGTCCAATGTCGTCGCGAAGTTCCCCACACTCGACGAAGGTGCGCGGATGAACGTCGTGGAGCCACTGCGCTTCTATGAGAAGGAGGTTCGCTTCTATCAGCAGGATCCCACGGCTATCCCCGTCTCCACACCGGAGCTGTACGCCGCGGACTTCGACCCGGCGACGGGCGATTTCGTGTTGCTCTTCGAAGACTGCGGCGGCCGACGGATGGAGGACCAGATCGCCGGATGCTCGCTGGCCGACGCGCAGGCGGCCGTCGACGCGATGGTCCCCTTGCACGCGCATTGGTGGGAGAACGACTTCGGATCCGTCCCGTGGCTGCCCCGGTACAACGAGCCGCCGTACCCCCAGGTGCTGGCTGCCATGTTCAAGCAGGCGTGGCCCCGCGCGCTCGAGGCGTTCGGTGATCACCTCTCGCCCAAGTACCTGGAGTTCGGCGAGCGCTTCGTCGACCTCGTTCCGTGGTTCATGGAGGAGGCGACGAACCAGCCCCTCACCTTCTGCCACGGCGACTACCGGCTCGACAACCTGTTCTTCGGGACGAAACCGGAGCACGCACCCGTCACGATCGTCGACTGGCAGATCAGCTTCCGTGGACGCGGCGGATACGACCTCGGCTACTTCGTCAGTCAGAGTCTCGCGACCGAAGAGAGGCGCCCGAACGAGGAGGCACTGATCGAGCGCTACCGCAGCGGCCTGGAGGCCCGGGGTATCGACTATCCGCTCGACGAGCTCATGAAGGACTACCGCAGGACCATCGCGTGGTGCTTCATCTATCCCGTGGTGTCCGCCGGTCAGATCGAGCTGACCAACGAGCGCATGCGCCAGCTGATCCTCGGCATCCTCGCTCGCGCCGTCCAAGCGATCGACGACACGGGCGCGCTGGAGACCCTGCCCTAGAGCGGCAGGACCGTCGAGCGCCGGCGGTACGCTTTGAGCGAGATGGGGAAAACTCTCAAGGCACCTCAGAAGCACCGAGGCGTTTCGGCGGACGAGGCGATAGAGGACTTCCGGCTCGCGTGTCTCTCGCGCGCCATCGACGACAGGGAGATCGCCCTCCAACGGCAGAGCAAGGCCTTCTTCCAGATCTCCGGTGCCGGGCACGAGGCGCTCTATCTCGGTCTCGCAAGGGACATGCGGCCCGGCTACGACTGGTTCTTCCCCTATTACCGCGATGGCTCGCTCATGCTCGGTCTCGGCGTCGACCCGAAGGATCTGTTGCTGCAAGCGGTCGGCTCCGCGGACGACCCGGCGTCGGCGGGACGGCAGATGCCCTGCCACTGGAGCTTGCCCGAGCTGAACGTCGTCACGCAGTCGTCGGCGACGGGCAGCCAGTGCATCCCGGCGGTGGGATGCGCAGAGGCTGCGCGCTACATCGTCAGGCGTGACCTGCCGGGTTGCCGTGCGTACGGCGACGAGCTCACCTACGTATCGCTGGGTGAGGGCGCGTGCTCGCAGGGCGAGTTCTGGGAAGCGCTGAACACGGCGTGCACGCTGCACCTCCCCGTCCTGTTCGTCGTCGCCGACAACGGCTACGCGATCTCGGTTCCCGCGGACGATCAGCAGCCTGCTCCCGTGTCCGAGCTCGTCGCCGGCTTCCGCGGTCTCGCCATCCACAAGATGGACGGACGCGACTACTTCGAGGTTCGCAGGAAGGGCAAGTCTGCTATCGCGCGTGTTCGGGCCGGTGAGGGGCCCGGGTTGATCCACGCGATAGTGACGCGTCCGTACTCGCACTCGCTCTCCGACGATCAGCGGAAGTACCGCACGCCGGAAGAGCTCGCCGAGGAGCAGGAGTACGACCCGATCGACCAGCTCGAGCGCGAGCTCGTCGAGGCGGAGGTCCTGAGCCAGGACGACGCGGCACAGGTCCGCCGCGAGGCGAAGGACGTCATCGCCGCCGCGGCCCGAGCCGCCCTGGAGGCTTCGCGTCCGGACCCAGCGACCGTCCTCGACAACGTCACGGGCCCGGCCCCCGATGTGACGGAGCCCTCGGAGGTGGCTTCCGAAGGCGACGTG
>JBOGXL010000311.1:0-2522 GCA_050694575.1 Actinomycetota bacterium
CCCGGGTACCGCTCCCCCACGTCGCGGAGGCGGGCCCCGTCGGGGTCGCAGGCCGCATCGAGCGCACCGAGCTCGGAGAACACGCGCAGGTGGTTCGAGCCCCAGCCGCCGCAACCGAGGACGGCGATGCGAGGCGAGCCTTGTTCGGGTGTGCGAGAGGCGCTCATAAACGAGGGCCAGGTTCGCCACTGGCCTCCACTAGAATACCGGCGGCCGGACGCCGACCGCGCCAACCAAAGGGGCCCCGTTGACCGACGAGATCGGGACGTACCTGGCCGCGTTCGGGGCGGCGCTGATCACCTCCCTCGTCGTCACGCCGCTGGCTCGCCGCGCCGCCCTTCGCCACGGCGTCCTCGACCACCCCGGTGAGCGCAAGACGCAGGCCGACCCGATCCCGTACCTGGGAGGCGCCGCGATAGTCCTGGCCTTCGTCGCCGCGATGACGGCCGGCTCCCTCGTCCAAGACCTGCGCGGGGAGTACGAGAAGCTCGCGCTTATCCTCGGCGGCGGCGTGATCCTCGCCGGGATGGGCCTGTGGGACGACCTCCGCCCGATTCCCGGCTGGGTCAAGGCGGGGACGATTCTGCCTCTCGCCGTCGCGTTGTACGCCGCCGACATCCGCGCGGACCCCTTCGACGCCTGGCCGTTGAACTTCGCGCTGACCGTCCTGTGGGTGACGGGCATCGTCAACGCCTTCAACTTCCTGGACAACATGGACGGGCTGACGGCCGGCATCGCGGCGATCGCCGCATCGACCTTCGCTGCACTCGCGGCTTTGTCCGGACAAGTCGTGGTCGGCGCTCTCGCCGCGGCGGTGGCCGGATGTGCGCTGGGGTTCCTCGTCTACAACCGTCCGCCGGCCCGGATCTTCATGGGTGACATGGGCAGCCACTTCCTCGGGTGGCTGCTCGCGGTCGTCGCACTCGAGCTCGAGCTCAACAACGTACGCCGCGTGGCCTTCCTCGTCCCGATCGTCGTGCTGGGCGTTCCCATATTCGACACGACGTTGGTCGTCATCTCGCGCCTGCACCGGCGGATCTCACCGCTGCGCGCCGGCCTCGATCACGCCTCCCATCGCCTGTCGCGCATCGGCATCCCGCGGACGGCCGTCGTCACGCTGCACTACCTCGCTGCGACTGTTTGTGGGGCCCTCGGCGTGGCGATCGCCTACGCGCGACCGGTCAGCGCGTACGTAGTGATGGGCTGCGTCCTCGCCATCGGATTCGTCCTGGTCGGTCTGCTGCTTCAAGTCAGAGCCGAAGACTGAGCGGCGGGCTGCGTCGATGTGCGACCGACCGATACTTCCTCATGCGACCGTCCGGAGATCAGCACGCGCAACGCGACCAACGCCAGGCGCGGCTGCCGGAGACCGAGCCGCCACAGCAAGCGCCCCGTGTCGTCACGCGAGTACGACGCGAGCAGACGGTGCTCCGCGGGCTCGAGGAGCTTGAGCAACCGGCGGTAGTCGTCTTCGCCGAAGCGCTGGAGGATCCGCCGCAGCAAGATGTGCAGATCGAGCTCGATGCGCAGCGAGCGCAGCGCCGACCTACCGCGCCCCAGGATCGCATCGGCGACGGCGTCGGCCCCCCGGAAGCCCGTGACCAACCCACCGACGGTGGACGGCTTCACGTGGCCGGCGGCGTCGCCGACGAGGTACACGGCGCCGGATCGCATCCGCTTCCAGGCCGGCGTCCAGCGCTCGTACAACGGGATACGCGCGGCTTGGTATCCCAGCGGGACGAGGCTGTGAGCGCGCATGAAAGCTTCGAGTTGAGACCTCACGGCGTGTCGTTCCTCGCCGATGAGCCCAACGACGCCACGCCCGTCGCCTTCCGGGATGAGCCAATAGAAATACGGCGTCTCCTGCGGCCTGAACCACACGCGTACGGTGTCCGACGGCAGCCCGCGCGGGCAGCGGACCTGCGCCTGGACGAGTGGGACGGTGGTCTGCGGGCGCCACCCGGCGTGCCTGGCTACACGACTCAACGCTCCGTCCGCACCGACGAGCGTGGACGTCGTCAGCGTCTCGGCCCGCTTGGTCGCTTCGTTGCGGACGTGCACGGTCATTCCGCTAGGCGACGGCTCGGCTCCCAGGAAGCTCGTCCCGAGCCGGATCTTCGCCCCGGACTGCTGCGCGTGGTCGGCCAGATCGCGCACGAGCGCCGACCGCTCGATGATCACGTCGGGACGGGTCAATCCAACCGACGCAACCACGCCGTCGGCGAAGAGCTCGAAGTTCTGGATCTCGTTGACTATCGACGCGTCGCCCAGGGAGCCGAGGTGCTTCCTGACGCGATGCGTCGCGATGAGCGTTCGATGCGCGGGAGGCAACGTGGGCGCGCGCTCGAGGATCCCGACATCGAGACCCTCGCCGGCGACCTTGGCCGCGGTGAACAGTCCCGCGACCGACGCGCCGACGACCGCTACGTCACGCGCGTCGCTGGGCACCGCGCCGGCAACCTATCGGATGACCCTGCCGGCGCGGAGTTGCTGCGCGATCCCCGCCTGGGTCCGGGCACGGT
>JBOGXL010000312.1:0-5659 GCA_050694575.1 Actinomycetota bacterium
CTGAGGCGACCGAGACCTTGGCCCAGTCCCCGCCGTACCGGGCGTGGAAGTGCGGTGGCGGGTGGTCGTCGTGGTACATGAAGATCACGATTCCGTAGAACTCGCTGATCCGGGGCAAGTCCTCCCCCGCTCGTGTGGCCACACGGAGATCTTTGCGAGGAAGAAACGCAAAGATAGCGGCGAGTGACGACAGGCCGAGGACATCGAAGTTGGAAGCTGCTCCCGAAGATCCCGTACAGCCTCGTCCATGCCGTCGATGAACTCGATCGCCAGCCTCGCGGCATGCACGATGTCGATGACCCAAGCGTCATCGCGCGACAAGGAACGGCTCCGCGCCGTCGAGGATCGCCTCGCGCCGGATCCAGTTGTGGCTTGACTCGACCGAGGAGCGCTCCACGAGCTGTACTTCTCGTCCGATGATCCGCGTCAGCTCGTCCTCCATAGCGACGATCTCGAGCCCCCATCGCGCATCGGCGTCGAACGTGACGAGCACATCGACGTCGCTGTTCGGTCCGAACTCGTCGGTGAGCACCGACCCGAAGAACGACAGCTCGGCGATCTTCCACTTCCGGCAGAATGCTTCCACCTCGCTCCGGTTGACCGGGATGCGCAAGCGGCTCCCGTCGCTCGTCGCCGCCCCGATGAAGTCGTGGACGAGGCGCATCGCGTCTGGCGGCACCTCGCTCTTCGACGTGAAGACGATCTCGTACTTGATGCGATCGGGGTTGAGATCCTCCAGCTTGCGGCCGGCGGCGGCCTTGACGTCCGACGCAAACTGCGGCGCCTTCACCTCGACGATGAGCACCTTGCCGCTCCCGGGGGGCCCTCCGTCGTCGGGTTTCTTGCGGATGATGAAGTCGGGCGTGTACCTGCGCCACTTCCCCTTCGCGTCCTGGTACTCGACCCAGAAATCGGTCTTGGCAGGATCGGTGATGCCTCCGGTGAAGTAGACGTCCTCGATCTGATCGGGGTTCACATTGGCGATGCGGAGTGCCTGATACAGGAAGTTTCGCTCGGGGAGCGAGTCGAAGTCGTATGGGTCGTAGTGAAAGGCGAAGTCGCCGGGATTCTCCTTCGCCCATGCCGTCATACGCACGAGAAGGTCCTCCTTGTCCTTCGGATAGACGATCTCCGCCGTGTAGATCGGTGCGCCCGTCTCATCGGACTCTCGGCGGAAACCCTCGTGGCGCACGATCGCGAGCGCCACCTCGACCTCTTCCTCGCGGACCTCGTAGCCGATGAGCTGCTCCTCCAACTCGTGCGCCAGGGCCGACAGATGGTGGGCCGGGACGTCCTTCGTTCCGTAGAGCCGGCGCAGCTCGTCGTACACGGTCCACACGTCGAGGGCATAGGTGGCGGCGAGCTCTGCCGCCGCCTCGTACACCCCGACGTCGTCTGGGATCGCCTCCACTTCGATCGTTTCGGCGATCTGCTGAAGCACGCGCCGCCCGATGAGCCCTTCACCGAAGCCATAACGGCGTTCGGTCAATCCCTTCCGCGCGACCTTGGGTCTCGTCAGATGCAGAGTCGCCGGCCCGTTCTGTCGGCGAACGACCGAATGTTGCACCTTCCTCACGATCAGCGGCGGGACGTCCTTCTTCCGGAGAACGAGCCGCAGCATCTGGCGCGCGCGGGAGCCGCCTTCGAGGTCCTGGATCGTCTCGCCATACGTCTCGGCCAGCTGTCGGTCGAGGATCCCGTAGTTGTCGGCGGACAGGTAGATCCGAGCCTTGGCCGTGTTGCCGGGGACCTGGCGGAGGCATCTGCTCGCCGCCTGGAGGACGAAGTTGTTCGACGTCGTCAGCCTCCGGGCGAGAGCGCATCCGAACAGGCTCGGACAGTTCCATCCTTCCGTTCCCTTGTTGACGAGGAGCATCAGACGATGGGGAGCGGCCGGGTCGTTCAGTCGCTCGAACGCGTCGATGTCCGTTTGTGACGTGAGAGTTGAATCGGAAGTGTTAACGAGCGCCAGCGTGGGGGACAACCCGCGGCTCAGAAGCGCCTCGTCGACGGCCGGCCGCAGACGCTTCAGATCATCCGTCTGGGGGAAGTACATCGCGAGTTTGGCCGGAGCGCCGTTCGGCAGTCGCACATCACCGTAGTCCTCGAAGAAATCGTTGACGACGTGTCGCACGAAAGCATCGTCGGCTTCCTCGAATTCGTAGGACCGGATGTTCCCTGACACTTCCTTGAGGATCCCGTCGGCGATCCCTTGGGCGAGGCTGTACCAGACGACGACGTCCTTCAGCGGCTGCCGCTTGAAGTACGGCGTCCCGGTGGTGTTGACGACGCACACGACGTTTGTGTTCTCGGCGACGTAGTCGACGGTCATGCGGACCTTCTTCAAGACCTTGAGCGGCTGTCCGTAGGTGTGGTGCGCCTCGTCGGAGAAAACGGCTAGATGGGGGAGACTGGCGATCGCCTGGAGACGCAGGTTCGCCACTTCCCGCCTCGCCTCCTCCAGCCCCGATCCGGCGAGGCGAAGCTGGCCGAGGTCCGACTTGCGTACCGTCTCGCTTCGGATACGGATCTTCTCCGTATTCGTGACGACGATGTTGAACAGCGATCCGCGGACGACGGGAATGTCACGCTCACCATCTCTTGTGAACGTGAGCTTGACGGACGCAGCGAAGCCCTTGTACAGACGCGGCGGGAGGATGCGGTCATAGGGAACGTCGCTCAGCTCCCGAAGAGCGCTGAGGATGGTCTTGCCTGGTGCGAAGACCAGAGCGTTCTGCACGAACGGGCCGTCGTGATACTCCGCGGCCATTGCGAACTCGGTCGCGATGATGGCGCCGATGAGCACCGTCTTTCCGGCGCCCATCGCGAGGGCGAGGATGTAGCTCGGGTAGTCGAGGGCGAGGGTTTCGCGCAGCGATTCGAGGCGATGCGACCGGACGAACTCGTCGTCTCTACGGAGCCGCTCCCACAATCCATTGAGGTCGTAGTCAGCCTCCTTGAAGGCGCGGTCCGGTACGCCGAGACCAGCAATCAGTTCGGCCGTTGTGTCGAAGTGCCTCTGATACAGCTCGAAGACGTGAGGGGTTGACTCGACCAGGCGCAAGTACCAGTAGGCCTCGAGAGCTCGGAGCTGCGGCCGCCTCAGGAAACGAAGATCTCCCGTCTCCGTCTCACCGGCCCACTCGAGAATCTCCGAGATCGCGGCGAAACGTTCAACGGGGTAGTCGGCATTCCGCCAGCCATCGACCAGCGAAGCAACGCGTTGATAGAGATGGCTCACACGACAAGCCTAGGTGACACCTAGGCTTCAGGCATCGTCGTCAGCGCAGTGCCCTCCAAGAGCTTGTTCGGCCAGCGCCGCTCAAACCAATCGATGCTCTCGGTGTGCACAGGCAGGATGGTGTCCGGATTCAGTTCCTCGATCAGAGCCTCCAGGGCCGGCCCGTCCGCGTGGCCGGACGCGTGGAACGGCCCTTCCGCGGCCCCCGGTAGACCACCCACCGGCTCAAGCTCGAAGTAGCGCAGCCAGTTCAGCAGCCGTTGCTGATCGATCGCCTGGTCCTCCGAGTAGGCCTCGGAGCTCGAGTAGATGTACTTCCCGCCCGCCGGTTCCAGGTCGATCAGGTTCTGGATGTCCCAGTACGACAGGCAGCAAATAAACCCGCTGGGGTCCGCGCGGACCTGGTCGGCATCCACCAGATCAGTGGCATTGCGCTCATAGACCCCACGCGCCCAGTGCGGCACCGATGCTTGGCGCTCCCGAAGCACCGTCACGCTCTCCAGGCTCGGCGGATCGGGGATGTCCGGGTCCACCATGTGCAAAGCCTCCAACAGGTACGCGTCCTGTACGGTCACCACAAGCCGTCGATTGTTCGCCTTCGCGACGTCGTGGAACGTCCGCAACCTCTCGATGTTGCGCGGCGCGAAGTCAGCGATCACGAGTCCCTCTTCGGTCCCCACGACGGCATCTACGGCGTCCTTAACGTCGGGCTCGCGAATCGACATCTCCTCGCCGACTCGCGTCCCCTCGACGATCAGAAGTGCCGGGTTGAGGGCGCGTGCCTCGTCGATGAATCGGTCCACGCGATGCGAGGAGTGCCCATGACGCCGGACGTCCCCCGAGTAGACGACCCAGCCCGCGGGCGTCGAGATCCCAAACGAGCCCGACCCCGGAATCGAATGATCGACGCGCCAGAATCGGAGGTCCTGGACGTCACCCCACGGCTCGAGCGGGCATGAGTCCATAGATGTTCTTGGCCCCGGGACGTTGCACCAGAAAGCCTGGAGCTCGTCGCGCAGCTCGACGTCCTCGCACACGACGTGGCGCCGTTGCTTGCGCGGCTCGCCGCGAATCCCTTCAAGCACGCCGTCGTCGTTCGCACGCCGCGGCGCGATGTAACAAAGCTCGTTATCCGGGCCGGACCCGCGGATGTCCTGCATCGACTTCGCCGTGACGGCCGTCGTGAGTCCGGTGTAGACGGGGATCTCCGGACGCAGGAAGCCGAGGCTCCCGTTGTGGTCGAGGTGAGCGTGGGAGACGAGAACGCCGTCCACACGGTCGATGTGGCGGTGGTGCGGACCGTCGCGGTAGGGGTCCCAGATATCGGCCGCATGCGCCCACAGGTCGTCGCGGTAGATGCCCTCGATAGGCGGGAGGAGGCTGAGGCGGAGGTGGTCGAGGAGGCCGAGAGTGCCAGTACGTGGCTGGACGAACTCCGAGAAGAACTTGCCCAATGGCTTGAAGCGAAGGCCGAAGTCGAGGAACCAGGTCCGTTCGGACGTCTCAAGAAGGATGCGGTTGCCGCCGATCTCGCCCGTCTCCTCATCACCGGCTGCTCCGCCGTAGACCGTGACTTGCAAGTCGCGCAAGGGATTAGGGGTATCGGCCCCGCGCGCGCAGCGCCTTCGCCACACGCTCGATAGCCAACGACAATGCTTCGACCCTAAGGTTCCAGCCCTCGGAAACCCCCCACACCTCATCCACCGCTCGGAGCATCACGCGGTCCAGACGCTCTTTCACTTCGTGCTCCGTCCACGCGTATCCTTCGCGGTACTGCACCCACTCCAGGTGCGACACCACTACCCCGCCGGCGTTGGCCAGGACGTCGGGCACGACCCGGATCCCTCGGTCGGCCAGCACCTTGTCCGCTTCAGTCGTCAGGGGACCGTTCGCTGCTTCGACCACCAGCCACGGGGATAAGCGTTCAGCAACCGACTTCGTAACGACCCGCTCGACCGATGCCGGGATCAGGACGTCGCAGTCCACCTCGAGCACCTCGGCCGCCGTGATGTCCTTGGTCCCGTCGCATCCGCTGACTCGGCCTTCGTGCGCCGTATGCTCAGCCAGCCCGGCCGGGTCGATCCCGTCTCCGGAGAACACGCCGCCATCGACGTCGGCGACGGCGACGACGCGTAGGCCGACGCCGCAAAGCAACGGCACGAGATGCCCGCCGACGTTGCCGAATCCGTGGACGGCCACGGTCAGCTCGGACGGATCGCGACCGAGTCTCCGCAGCACATCGCTGAGCACAAGCACTACCCCAGCCGCCGTCGCCGACGCGCGTCCCTGAGACCCGCCCAGCGCTTCGGGCTTGCCCGTCACCGCTCCGAAAGCCGCGTGGCCCCCACGCACCGAGTACGCGTCGGCGAACCACGCCATCACGCGGTCGTCCGTCCCGACGTCGGGTGCCGGGATGTC
>JBOGXL010000313.1:0-6200 GCA_050694575.1 Actinomycetota bacterium
CGACCTGCCGGAGGCCGGCGAAGCCGTGAGCGTCGCGAAGGCCGCCGCCGGGCAGACCGAAGCGCTCTGCAACAGGGAAGCCCTCCAGGCCCACGGGGGCATCGGCTTCACGTGGGAGGACGACCTACATCTCTGGCTGAAGCGCGGGATGACGCTCCGATCCGGCTGGGGGACGGGGGCCGAGCACAGACGCAAGCTGTTTTCCGTTCTCATGGACCTATGAGCCGAACCCCGCCGTACCCCACGAGTCACCAGCTCCTCGAAGGCAGGCGCGTTCTCGTGACGGCCTCGGCCGGCGCGGGGATCGGGTTCGCCACGGCGAAACGGTGCGCCGAGGAGGGGGCGACGGTCGTCCTCTCCGACATCCACGAGCGGCGATTGGGCGAAGCTGCCGACGAGCTCGAAGAGCTGACGGGACGCAAGCCGCTGGCCGTTACGTGCAACGTCACGTCCGACGAGGAGGTACAGAACCTCTTCGACACCGCCATCGCTGCGCTCGGCGCCCTGGACGTCGTGGTCAACAACGCCGGTCTCGGCGGCACGAAATCGATAGCCGAGATGACGGACGATGAATGGCATGCCGTCCTCGACGTCTCGCTCAACGGCACGTTCCGGTGCACGCGAGCAGCCCTGCGCCACATGCTCCCGCGCAACGAGGGCGTGATCATCAACCTGTCCTCGGTGCTCGGATGGCGCGCCCAGGCCGGACAAGCGCACTACGCCGCGGCCAAGGCCGGCGTGGCCGCGCTGACACGCACTGCGGCAGTGGAAGCGGCGCCGCACGGCGTCCGCGTGAACGCCGTGGCGCCGAGCCTGGCCATGCACGCGTTCCTGGAGAAGGTCATGCCGAAGGACACGCTCGACGATCTCGTCGAGCTCGAGGCGTTCAAACGCTCGGCGGAGACGTGGGAGGTCGCCAACGTCATCGTCTTCCTCGCGAGCGACTACGCCTCGTACATGACCGGCGAGGTTGTCTCCGTCTCGAGCCAACACCCGTGACGGACGCGGCGTACGACACGATCGGGCGGGGGTACGCACGAACACGAAGACCCGATCCGCGGATAGCGGCACAGATCCTGGCCGCGCTCGGTGAAGCGAGGTCCGTCGTGAACGTCGGAGCCGGGGCGGGTTCCTACGAACCAAACGAACGGGACGTCGTCGCCGTCGAGCGGTCGATGGAGATGATCGGACAGCGACCGGCGACGGCGGCGCCCGCCGTGCAGGGCGACGCCATGGCGCTTCCCTTCGCCGACGACACGTTCGACGCTGCGCTCGCCGTGCTGACCATGCACCACTGGCCGGATCAAGCAGCCGGCGCCGAAGAGCTCCGCCGGGTGGCCCGCTCTCGGATCGTGGTCCTCACGCACTACACCGACGAGCTGAAGGGTTTCTGGCTGACGGAGGATTACTTCCCCGAGGTTGCCGACCTCGATCGCGAGGTGTTCCTCACATCCGAACACCTCGGCGAGTTGCTCGACATCGCGTCCGTGGAGCCGGTCATGGTTCCCATCGACTGCATGGACGGATTCCTCGCAGCCTTCTGGGCGCGTCCCGAGGCCTATCTCGACGAGGCCGTTCGAGCTGGGATCTCGTTCTTCCACAGGTTCGAGCCGGCCGTCATCGTTGAGCGCCTCGACCGGCTGGCCGACGACCTCTCGTCGGGCTTGTGGGAAGAACGGCACGGACACTTGCGTCACTTCCACGAGCTCGACTTCGGCTACCGGCTCGTGGTCGCACGCGCGTGACCCCCAGCTCAAAGGTCGTTCGGTCCACGTCCAACCCCGGCGTCAAGAGCCTCCTCCGCCTGCGCACGCGGCGCGCGCGTCGAGACAGCGGGCTCTTCCTGGTCGAAGGGTTCCGTGAGATCAAACGGGCGCTGGACGCCGGCATCGCGTTCGAGCAGATGTGGTTCTGCCCGGACCTCTACCTCGGCGAGTCGGAGGGTGAGCTCGTGGATCGCGCCGTCGTCGCCGGCGCCGGCGCGGTACAGGCGACGGACGACGTCTTTCGGCGAGTCGCCTACCGAGACAGGCCCGAGGGGGTGCTCGCCGTGTGCCGGCAGTTCGACACGTCGCTCGAGCGCCTCTCACTCTCCGAGAGAGCGCTCGTCCTCGTCGTCGAGAGGATCGAGAAACCGGGGAACCTCGGCACGATGATCCGCGCCGCGGCCGCGGCTGGCGCCGAGGCGGTTGTCGCGGCCGACCCGACGACCGACGTATTCAACCCGAACGCGGTGCGGTCGTCCCTCGGCACGTGCTTCCTCGTGCCGCTGGCCGTCGCGGCCACGGAGCAAACGATCGGATGGCTACGAGCCAACGGGCTCACCGCGTGCGTGTCCACGCCGGACGGCGACACGGACCTGTGGTCGGCGCCCATGACGGGATCGACGGCAGTCGTCGTCGGCTCCGAGCAGTACGGCGTCTCGCCCGCGCTCCTCGACGCCGCCGAGGTCCGCGTTCGGATCCCCATGCCCGGCGGCCTCATCGACAGCCTCAACGCCGCCGTGTCGGCCGCGATCCTGCTCTTCGAAGCCGTCCGCCAACGTTCGCTATAGGAAACGGCCGTTCGGTTGACGTACCGCTGGGGCCGCCTCTAGGCTGACCCCCGTATGGAGTTCGGCGTCTTCGTTCAGGGACACGTCCCCCGCCGGCGCGTGGCCGAGGATCCCGCCTTCGAGCATCAAGCCCTGATGGGCGACATCGAGATCATCAAGGCGGCGGACCGGGCGGGGTTCAAATACGCGTGGGCGTCGGAGCACCATTTCCTCGACGAGTACTCGCACCTGTCGGCGTCCGAGGTGTTCCTCGCCTACGCCGCCGCGCTGACCGAACGCATCCATCTCGGCTCGGCGATCTGGAACCTCAACCCACAAGTGAACCATCCGTACCGCATCGCCGAGCGGGTGACGATGATGGATCACCTCTCGGACGGACGGTTCGAGCTCGGCGTAGGAAGAGGCGCCGGCCACCACGAGGTGACGGGGTTCGGTATCGAGTCAACCGACGCAACGAAGGAACCGTTCGAAGAGATCGTCCACGAGATCCCGAAGATGTTCCGGGACGAGTGGTACGAGTTCACCGGGAAATTCTTCGACGCGCCGAAACGCAACGTGCTGCCGAAGCCCTGGCGGAAGCCCCACCCACCGATCTGGCAGGCGTGCGGCAACCCGCCCACCTACGCCAAGGCCGCCCAGAAGGGACTCGGCGCGATCGGCTTCAACTTCTCGGCTGCGCCCGAGATGCGCCCGATGATCGAGGCCTACAAGAACGCGATAAAAGACGCCGAACCGATCGGCGCTTACGTCAACGACAACGTGATGATCACGAACACGGTTGTCTGTCTCGAGGACGGAGCGCGCGCGCGGAAGGTCGCAGCGGACATGGGAACCGGCCTCCAGATGTCCCTCGTCTTCCGCTACCACACGACCTTCCCCAAGCCGCCGGGCATCCCCGAATGGCCGCAGGTGCTCCCCGATCCCACGCCGGAGCAGGTCGAACAACGCATCAAGGCGGGCTATCTGCTGTGCGGTACCCCCGACGAGGTTCTGGAGCAGATCCGGAAGTACGAAGAGGTCGGGGCCGACCAGATCGTGTTCGGCCTGCCCGTCGACATGCCCCTGGACGTAGCCATCGAGAGCGTCGAGCTCTTCGGGAAGCACGTGCTTCCCGAGTTCGACCGCGATCCCGTCCACCGCTCGACGCGCTTCCGCGACGCTGCCGCCGTCGGCTCCACCGCGTAGAGCCGACTACTCGTCGCTACGCTGGCGCTGTGTTGTCTCCGGCCTTGCAGTTACGCGCGCTGGCTGCCGTCGTCGCGTCTCGCGTGTTGTTGAGCAGAGGGACCACCACAGATGCCCTGCGGCGCCTGACGCGTCGTGGCACGAAAAAGAGCCTCGACCCATTGACTGCGCTCATGGCCGTCCGTCGCGCTGCTCGCATCGCCGGCGGCGCTTGCCTGCCGCAGGCCGTCGCACTGACCGCGCTGCTCGATCGGGCCGGCTTCGCGCCCGTCCTGGTGCTGGGAAGTCATCTCGACGCGAAGCGTCAGTGGACCGCTCACGCGTGGGTGGAAGCGGATCGCTTCGTGCTCGAACCGGTGATCACCGTCGAGCACGAACCTCTCGCAAACTTAACGGCGACGAACGGCTGGACGCCGTCGCCGCCGAAAGCGGATCGGGTGAACCGAATTGTTGACTAACCGATAACGATGGAGATCTCGAGGTCGATGGGCGGCTCTTGCCGCGTCATCTCCTCGATGGTGCCGAACTCTGTTAGCTTCGGCGCCTCGTAGCTGTGCATGCGTACCTCCGCCCTGCTGGCCAGGGGGATACCATAGGGCCTTCCGGGGGGACCATGCAAGCACAAGTTGCCGAGGGCATCCTGATGCAGGAGCAGGACGGTGACGCCTTCCTGCTCCATACCGGCTCAGGACGCTACTTCAGCCTCAACCGCACCGGCGTGGCCGTCTGGCGGGCGCTGGAGGCCGGGGCCGACCCGGTGGAAGCCCTGGGCGAGCGCTGGCCGGACGTCCCACTCGAGGTCCGCCGCCGTGACGCCGAGGCCCTGATCGAGCGGCTCCGCGGGGCCGGACTGGTGACCGAGCCCCCCGCCGAAGCTTGACCGACCCGGAGAGGCCCGACCCCAAGTGGTCGGGCTGCCACGGAGTGCGGCTTGGCCCCCAGGCGCTGGCCGAGGGCTACGGAAGGGCCGTCGGCGAGCCGTTGGTCGACGCCGAGCTGACGCACGGGCCGGTCGGCGAGGCCGGACGGCACGAGCTCTGGCACCTCGCGGGTGAGCTAACGGTCGCGGGAGAACGGGTGAGCTACGACCAGCGCCTCACCCGCCACGACGACGGGTCGTACAGGCTCCATGCGCAGGGCGCAGGCCTGCAGATCGACCCGCGTGAGAACCACCTGATTCTCGAGACCGATCGCGAGAGCCTCGCCCGCCAGCTCGTGACGACCTATGGGATACCGCTGCTCCTCCTCGGGCATCCGGCCCTCACATTGCACGCGTGCGCGGCGATTCCGCCCGGTGAGGAGGCAGCGATCGTCGTCTGCGGCACGAGCGGGACCGGCAAGTCGACGCTCACCGTCGGGCTGTTGACGGCGGGGTGGACGGCCGTCAGTGAAGACCTGTCCGTCATCGACCTGCGCCACGACTCGCCGACCGTATGGCCCGGACCACCTTGGGTACGACGCGACGGGGAAGGACCCCCGGGCTCGGTTCCCCGCTTCACAACCGCCGACAAGACCGCGTGGGACATCGCACCGTGGCAAGTAGCTCGGTCGACACCCATCCAGCGGATCGTGTTCATGGATCGCGCCAGCGGGGACTCCGTTGCCTGGGAGCCACTCGACCGCGCAGATGTCATCCCGCGTCTCGTCCGCCTGACATCGTGGTTGGGAGACCCTTCGGAACGTGCCAACGAGACGTTCACCGCGTGCGTCCGAGTAGCCGGAGCGGCGCCCGCGGCGCGTTTGCGCTTGCCCGTGGGCGACGACTGGGTCGAACGTGCCGAAGCGGCGCTTTTGGGCGACCGTTCCCCGCGTTAGCGGCGTCCGAAGCCTGTTCGCGCCAGTCGCGCGGCACTACGTTCGAGTGCGCGCACGACGTTGCGGGCTACACGCGTCCGAGGCTGCCCGCTGGGCGGGCGCAACAGATCACCCAACGCGAGCCGGGCTTTTCCGGCGATGTCGTCCACGAGGACGTACGCGATGCGACGGTGCGGCATCGCGCGCACGGAGAAGGGTCGAGCGGGATCGAGCAACGGGTCGACGGCGCCCGTCCTTCGGAGGAAGCCGGGGAGCGTCAGGAGCTCGTCGGGAACGTCGGCCCCCAGTCGACGCGCCAGTCGCAGCGCTACCGCCGCGGCGATACGGCAGTGCGCGTCGCGCGCGAGACGCGCGAAAGCCTCCCAATCGATCGCGCTGGTGTCCGTGACAACCGTGAGGTCCACGCTCCACACCAATCGGTTGAACAGATGGAAGCGCTTGGCCGCGTGCGCGATGAGGCCCACCAACTCGAGCTCGGGCGGAAGACCCCAGGCGGCTTCGCCGAGGACATCTATAGCCCGTCGCGATGCCCACAAGCGGCGGGCGTCCAGTCCTTTCGGTCGCTCCTGCCATCGCGCGACCTCGTAGTGCAGCTCGAGCGGCACACCCGGCACCCGTGGGTGCCGGAACACGATGTCGTAACGCG
>JBOGXL010000314.1:0-4065 GCA_050694575.1 Actinomycetota bacterium
CGGCCTCGACAACGGCCGCACCGAGGCCGTCCTGACGAATCTCGGCAGCACCGTCCTCTCGGTGATGAAGATCATCGGTTTCGAGAACACCGGCGTCGTGGACGACACGTGGATCCGGGCGTACTCGGCCCCCTTCCCGACGCCCGAGTCCTGCAAGGGAGGGCTCGAGTTCCCCCTCGACGCCTACCACGGACGCATCAGCGAGTACATGG
Organism: Actinomycetota bacterium; assembly: GCA_050694575.1. Classification (GTDB taxonomy): domain Bacteria; phylum Actinomycetota; class JAICYB01; order JAICYB01; family JAICYB01; genus JBOGXL01. The sequence goes on from JBOGXL010000314.1 coordinate 213, forward strand.
TCGAGGGCTTCGCGGGGGTCGACGCGTTGAAGGCCAAGCCGGCCATGCTCGCCGAGGGGATGCGCGACCACGCCATCCCGCCGGAGACGGCGATCGCCGACTTCCGGGCGCTCTGGCCGAACGGACCCGTCGTTCGGCTGCCCGATGTCGGGCACTTCTGTCAGGAGGACGCACCGGAAACGCTCGTAGCGCTCATCCGGCAGTTCGTGCAGACCACCTAGCGCATCGATCGTCGTCCTCACGGTGGGGGTAGCGTGGTAGTGATGACTACCGGCGACTTCAACGAGCAGCTGCCGGACACCGATCCGGGTGAGACGCAGGAGTGGCTCGAGTCGTTCCGTCAGCTCGCCGAAGACAAGGGACACTCGCGCGCCAGCTACGTCCTGCGCCGCGTCCTAGCGGAGGCGCGACGTCTGCAGATCGGTGTGCCGCCGATGGTCTCGACGAACTACGTCAACACGATCGCGCCCGAAGACGAGCCGCCCTTCCCCGGAGACGAGGACATGGAGGCGCGCATCCGGCGACTGATCCGCTGGAACGCGGCTGTGATGGTCCTGCGTGCAAACATCCGGTCACCCGGACTCGGAGGTCACCTCTCGACCTACGCGTCGGCCGCCAGTCTCTACGAGGTCGCGTTCAACCACTTCTTCCGCGGCAAGGATCACGCCGGCGGCGGCGACCAGATCTACTACCAAGGACACGCGACGCCCGGCATCTACGCGAGGTCGTTTCTCGAGTTCCGCTGGGACGAAGACCGGCTCGACAACTTCCGCCGCGAGACGGGAGGCAAGCTCGGACTCTCCTCCTATCCGCACCCGAGGCTCATGCCCGGCTACTGGGAGTTCCCGACGGTGTCGATGGGACTCGGCCCGATCAACGCGATCTACCAGGCGCGGTTCAATCGCTACCTGCACGCGCGCGGCATCAAGGACACGTCGGAGCAACGCGTCTGGTGCTTCGTCGGCGACGGTGAGATGGACGAGCCGGAATCGACGGCTGCGCTCACGCTCGCGTCCCGGGAGCAGCTCGACAATCTCATCTTCGTCGTCAACTGCAACCTCCAGCGGCTCGACGGCCCGGTGCGCGGGAACGGCAAGGTCATCCAGGAGCTCGAGTCGCTCTTCCGAGGCGCCGGCTGGCACGTCATCAAGGTCGTGTGGGGGAGGGAATGGGACCCGCTCCTGACCCGGGACGTCGATGGGGTGCTCGTCGACAAGATGAACACGACCACCGACGGCGAGTTCCAGCGATACGCGGTCGCCGACGGCAAGTACATCAGGGAGCACTTCTTCGGACCGGACCCCCGCTTGCGGCGACTGGTCGAGCACCTTTCCGATGCCGACCTGCAGCGGTTGCGCCGGGGCGGACACGACTACCGCAAGCTCTACGCGGCGTACAGGACGGCCACGGAGCTGCGGGGCGCTCCCGTCGTGATCCTCGCCAAGACCGTGAAGGGCTGGGCGCTGGGTGAGTCGATAGAGGCGCGGAATGTCACGCATCAGGCGAAGAAGATGACCGTCACCGACCTGCAAGGCTTCCGCGACAGGCTCGGTCTGCCTATCTCCGACCGCGAGCTCGATTCCGACCTGCCGCCGTACTACCGTCCGCCGCGGCACACATCGACCATCGAGTACATGCTCTGGCGTCGCCAGGAGCTCGGTGGGCTGTTGCCCGAGCGTCGCACGGCCTATGCAGCTCCGAAGCTCCCGCCGAAGGAGGCCTACGAGGAGTTCTTCGCGGGAACCGAGGAGCGCAAGGTCGAGGCGTCGACCACGCAGGCCTTCGTCCGGACGTTGCGCGTGCTGTTGCGCGATGAACAGGTCGGACGGCGGATCGTCCCGATCATCCCGGACGAAGCGCGCACCTTCGGGATGGAGTCGCTGTTCAAGCAGCTGAAGATCTACAGTCCGCTCGGGCAACGCTACGAACCCGTCGACGTCGAGACGCTGTTGCCCTACCTCGAAGCGCCCGACGGGCAGGTGCTCGAAGAAGGCATCACCGAAGCGGGATCGATGGCGAGCTTCACGGCGGCCAGCACGTCGTACGCGACACACGGTGAGCTCATGGTGCCGTTCTTCATCTTCTATTCGATGTTCGGCTTCCAGCGCGTCGGCGACCTCATCTGGTCGCTCGGTGACAACCGGGGCCGGGGCTTCCTCATGGCCGCGACGGCCGGACGAACGACGCTCGTCGGCGAAGGTCTGCAGCACCAGGACGGTCACAGCCCTCTCGTCGCGTCCACGGTCCCCAACGTCCTCGCGTACGACCCCGCCTTCGCCTACGAGCTCGCCACGATCCTGCGCGAGGGACTCCGGCGGATGTACGAGGTGGGGGAGGACATCTTCTACTACATCACGCTCTACAACGAGAGCTACGTCCAACCGAAGATGCCGCGCGGCGCCACCGACGGCATCCTCAAGGGCCTGTATCGATTCAAGCGCGCGCACGCGCGCAACGGTCCGCGCGTGCAGCTGCTGGCGTCCGGGCCCATCGTCCGGATCGCCCTCGAGGCGCAGGACAGGCTGAAGGAGGAGTTCGGTGTCGCCGCCGACGTGTGGAGCGCGACGAGCTTCCAGCAGTTGCGGCACGATGCACTGTCGGCCGAGCGATGGAACCGGCTGCATCCCACGGAGCGACCGCGCGTCCCGTACGTGGTCGATGCGCTCGACGAAGCCGAAGGTCCCGTCGTCGGGGTGAGCGACTACATGAAGGCCGTGCCCGATCAGGTCGCGCGCTGGGTCGGCCGCCCGTACGTCTCACTCGGGACGGACGGCTTCGGACGCTCCGACACGCGCGAGGACCTGCGGCGCCACTTCGAGATCGACACCGGACACGTCACGGCGGCCGCGCTCCATGCGTTGGCCCTCAGCGGTGAGGTGAAACCGGAGAAGGTCAGGGAAGCGATCGAATCGGCCGGCATCGACCCGGAAGCCGTCGAGCCCCGCGAGGCGTGACGGACGGCCAAGGCGACTAGGCGCCGGGGACGCCGGTATGGGACAGTTCTGGTGGCGAATCCGCGGGAGGGTCAGGATCGGCCGTAGGCCGCCCGTACGAACGGGGAGGATGAACGCATGAAGTTCCACTTCTTCCATCTGATGCCGTACCCATACCTGCCCGACGACTTCCGGCAGCAGGTGCGCTCGGTGTGGGTGGACGTCCCCATCGACTACTACGACCCCGTCAAGGGCCACGAGGTCTACCACACCTACCTCGACGAGCTGATGTACGCCGACGAGCTCGGCTTCGACGGCATCTGCGTGAACGAGCACCACCAGAACGCCTACGGACTGATGCCGTCGCCCAACCTGATGGGCGCGATCATGGCGCGCGAGGCGCGCAACGCCAAGATCGTCGTGATGGGCAACTCCGTGGCGCTGTACAACCCGCCCACCCGCGTCGCCGAGGAGTTCGCGATGCTCGACGTGCTCTCCGGCGGCCGGCTCGTGGCCGGCTTCCCTGTCGGGACGCCCATGGACTCGAACTTTTGCTACGGGACCCCACCGGCCATCCTGCGCGAGAAGTACCGCGAGGGTGTCGGTCTCATCGTGAAGGCCTGGCAAGAGCGTGAGCCGTTCGCCTTCAACGGCAAGTACACGCAGCTCAGGTACGTCAACGTGTGGCCGCGTCCGATCCAGCAGCCGCGTCCGCCCGTGTGGATACCGGGCGGCGGCTCGGTGGAGACGTGGGAGTTCTGCGTCCGCAACCACTTCAACTACTCGTACCTGTCCTACTTCGGCTACCAGTCCGGCAAGGACGTCATGAAGGGGTACTGGGACACCGTCGCCGACCTGGGCGCCGAGCCCAATCCATACAGTGCCGGGTTCCTGCAGTTCGTCGGCGTCGCCGAGAGCGA
>JBOGXL010000315.1:0-3479 GCA_050694575.1 Actinomycetota bacterium
GCATCGCGGTGCCGGGCGCCGTCGAGCCGTTGATCGACGCGATCGACTCGCGTCGCGGTGTGCTCCTGGCGTCGAGCTACGAATACCCGGGCCGGTACACGCGCTGGGACATCGGGTTCGTGGATCCCCCGCTGGAGATCTCGGCCCGCGGGCGCGAGTTCGCCGTCCGGGCGCTCAACGACCGCGGCCATGTCCTCATCGACCCCCTCGCGGCCGCACTCAAGGCCGACCCGTCGGTCGCTTCCCTCGACATCCACCCAGACGAGATCGACGGCGTCGTGGCGGAGCCGCGCGCCCGTGTCCCCGAAGAGGAGCGGAGCCGGCAGCCGACGGTGTTCTCCGTCCTCCGTGCGATAGGCGAGCTCTTCGCATCGGATGAAGAGCCGCACCTCGGACTCTACGGAGCCTTCGGCTACGACCTCGTCCTGCAGTTCGAGCCGCTCGAGAAACGTCTGGAGCGCCCGGCATACCAGCGCGACCTGGTGCTCTACCTCCCCGACGAGATAGTCGTCGTCGACCATCGCCGCGAAGTGGCCGAGGTGCACCGGTACGACTTCGCCGCGTCGGACACTTCGACGGAAGGGCTCGAGCGTTCCGGTGACGCGTTCCCCTACGCCGGCGCGACGTCCGTCGAGCGCGACTGCGATCACCGGCCCGGTGAGTACGCCGGCGTGGTCGAGGTGGCCAAGGAAGCGTTCCGGCGCGGCGATCTCTTCGAGGTCGTTCCGAGCCGGACGTTCTTCGAGCCGTGCCCGACGCCACCTTCGGAGGTGTTCCGCCGGCTTCGTGAGCGCAATCCCTCGCCGTACGGGTTCGTCATGAACCTCGGCGACGCGGAGTACCTCGTCGGCGCGTCACCCGAGATGTACGTCCGGGTCGAGGGCGACAGGGTCGAGACGTGCCCCATCGCCGGAACCATCGCCCGGGGCACCGATCCCATCGACGACGCCGAGCAGATCAGGACGATCCTCAACTCGGAAAAGGACGAGTCCGAGCTGACGATGTGCACCGACGTCGACCGCAACGACAAGGCGCGGATCTGCGTCCCCGGCTCGGTGCGCGTGATAGGACGCCGGCAGATCGAGATGTACTCACGGTTGATCCACACCGTCGATCACGTGGAAGGACGCCTCCGTCCGGGGTTCGACGCGCTCGACGCGTTCCTCACCCATGCCTGGGCCGTCACCGTCACCGGTGCGCCCAAGGTCTGGGCCATGCGGTTCATCGAGGAGCACGAGCTGTCGCCGCGGGCGTGGTACGGCGGCGCCGTCGGGTTCCTCGGCTTCAACGGCGGCCTCAACACCGGACTGACGCTGCGGACGATCCGGATCCTGGACGGTGTCGCCGAGGTCCGGGCCGGTGCCACGCTGCTCCACGACTCCGACCCGGCCGCCGAAGAGGACGAGACGACCCTCAAGGCGTCGGCCTTCCTCGACGCCATCCGGAGGCCACGGACGTCGGTTGCGGAAGGAAGCGCCACGCTCGATGCGGTTGGCGCCGGACGGCGGGTGCTGCTCGTCGACCACCAGGATTCGTTCGTCCATACGCTGGCCGACTACGTGAGGCAGACGGGAGCCGAGGTCGTCACGTTGCGCGCGGGGTTCCCGGCGAGCGAGCTCGACGATCTGAAGCCGGATCTCGTCATGCTGTCGCCGGGCCCGGGCGCTCCGTCGGACTTCGACGTTTCGGCCACGGTTCGTGAGGCCCTCGAGCGGGGCCTGCCGATCTTCGGCGTGTGCCTGGGGCTGCAAGGCATCGTCGAGCACTTCGGTGGCGAGCTCGGTGTGCTTCCCGAACCTGTGCACGGCAAGGCGTCTTCGATCAGGGTGCTGAGCGGAGATCTCTTCGATGGGTTCCCCCGCGAGTTCGTCGCCGGCCGGTACCACTCGCTCTACGCCGTCCGGGATCGGATGCCGGGGAGCTTGCGCGTGACGGCGGAGGCCGACGACGGCGTCGTGATGGCCGTCGAGCACGAACGGCTTCCGGTGTGGGCCGTCCAGTTCCACCCCGAGTCGATCCTCACGCTCGAAGGCAGGCTCGGACACCGGATGATCCGCAACGCGATGAGTGCGCTCGCCGCGAGGGCGGGCTGACCCCGCGCACGTCCTTACAGAGGCCTTACACGGCGCTGATGCGCGCTTCGCGTCCTCGACCGACCCTTTCTTCACGGAAAGAGAGGAGGAAGGCATGGGAACCGTACGACGGTTCGTCGGCCCGGTGATCGTCGGGGCGCTCCTCGTGAGCGGCCTCGCGTACGCCGGCGCGTCGGCGATGACGGCGTCGGACGAGGTCTCGCTCGCGCAGAGCGAAGATCCGGCGCCGGAGGAAGGTACGGAAGGAAGACGTCCCGGGCGGCACCGGTTCGGGCTCCGCAGCGCCATACGCGGCGAGTTCGTGGTTCGCGGCGAGGAGGAAGGAACCTTCCGTCGCGTTCGTCTGGACCGCGGTGTGATCGAGAGCATCTCGGGTTCGACCGTGGTCGTGAAGGAAGAAGACGGGACGACGGTCGAGATCCCGACGTCCGACGAAACGCGCATCAGTAGGGACGGCGAAGAGGTCGAGCTCGGTGCTTTGCAGGCCGGGGACCACGTCGCGACGTCGCGCGTCAACGACGGAGACGGGTTCGTAACGAGGTCGGTCAGGGCCTTCTCGCCGGAGCGCTGGGCGGAGATGGAGGAGCGGCGCGAGCAGTGCCGCGAGAACCCGGAGCGCTGCCGGGCCGAGCGTCGCGAGCGGATGATGGAGCGGAGGAACGCGCCGCCGGCCGCCGAGCCGGCGGCCGACGCCGCCGCGTAGCCGCGAACGCGTGACGCCCGCGAGAGGGACGCCTCTCGCGGGCTTCACCCATAGGCTTAAGCGATGAAGCGCACGGTCCTGGTCGTCGAGGACGAAGCCGCCATCGCCGATGTCGTCGAGATGTATCTGGAACAGGCGGGCTTCCGTGTCCGGTTAGCCCGAACGGCTTCCGAGGCCGGACGACAGCTCGAGGACCCGAGCCTCGACCTCGTCCTCCTCGATCTCACGCTTCCGGACTCCGACGGTGTCGAGCTCTTCCGTGAGATCCGGAAGGCCCGTTCGCTGCCCGTGATCATGGTGACGGCGCGCGACGCAGAGGCCGATCGCGTTCTCGGTCTCGAGCTGGGAGCCGACGACTACGTCACGAAGCCGTTCAGTCCCCGCGAGCTCGTTGCGCGCGTACGGGCCGTCCTGCGCCGGGGCGAGCCCTCGCCGGACGAACGAAGCGATACGCCGGTCGCAGTTGGCGACATCCGCATCGATCCGCGATCGCGCGAGGTAACCGCACGCGGTTCGAGCGTCGATCTCACGAAGATGGAGTTCGATCTGTTGTCGTACCTCCTGGCTCGGCCCGGACGCGTGTGCACGCGCACGCAACTGCTCGAAGCTGTTTGGGGCTATCCCGACACCGTCGACTCGCGGACCGTCGACGTGCACGTCGCCCAGCTCCGTCGGAAGCTCGG
>JBOGXL010000316.1:0-1571 GCA_050694575.1 Actinomycetota bacterium
GCTCGAGGGCGAGGACGAGATCGTCCCGATCGAGCGCCGCATCAAGGAGATCGACGATCTCGGTCTTTCGTATCGCATGCTGCTGTCGTCCGTCGCCGCCGCGCACGCCGGCTTCCACCTCGGGCACGATCACCTCGCCGAACGCGTGTGGCGCCGGGGGCTCGAGCTCGGGGCGGAGATGGGACACCTGTGGGGCGCATGGATCCTCGTGGAGTTCGGTGCGTGGAGCGCCGCGTCCCGCGGCGATATCGAGTCGGCCGCCCGCATCTGGAGCGCCGCGGACGAGTTCGGATCCCAGCGCGGCTACGGCCGGTGGGTCTCGATCGTGCGAGCGGCCGACGAGCGCCGCGAGCGCGCGCGCTCGGCAGACCCCGACCGGTACCGGGCCGGGATGGCCGCCGGCAAGGGTCTGCGTCTGCACGACACCGTGCAGTCCGCACTCGGGGTCGCGCAGGGGGACACCGACCGCGTGAGCGCGTGAGCCCGAAGCGCCGCATCGCCATCGTCGGTGCGGGCCCGGCGGGTCTCTCGACGGCCTTCCATCTCACCGACCAGCCCGGCTGGTCTGACGACTACGACGTGGACGTCTATCAGCTCGCCTGGCGGGTCGGCGGGAAGGGAGCGACGGGCCGCAACCCCGACGCCTTCGAGCGCATCCAGGAGCACGGGATCCACCTCTTCGGGAACATGTACTTCAACTCGCTGCGCATGCTCAAGGAGTGCTACGAGCAGGTCGACTGGGACGCCGGCGACAGGTTCCGGACCATCGAAGAAGCGTTCCGGCCGTGCATCTTCAACTACAACACCGACTACTGGAACGGACGCTGGCACGCGGCCGTCGCGCGATTCCCCGACAACGACTCAGTGCCGTGGGAGGGCGACCTGTGGCCCGACCACCGCTTGATCGTCCAGAGCTTCCTGACCGTCATCAGCTTTCGTCTGGGATCCTTCCTGACCCCGCAACGGGAGCCCCGCGGCCTGCTCGCACGGATCCTGTGGTGGCTCCGCCGGAAGGCGGGCGACGAGCTTGCGTTGGCGCTCGGGCGCATCGGTGAGCACCTCGCGCGAGAGGCGGCCGACCCCCGGCCCCCGCACCCCGATCACCACGATGCGGCGCTGACGCTGCTGACCGACGTCGTGAAGCTGCTCGAGCAGCGTTACCTCGAACGTCCGGACGACCCACAGCGCCGGTTCGCGCTCGTGGACATCGACCTCCCCGTAACGATCCTGCGCGGCATCGTCGAAGACCGGCTGGCCGCCACCGACATCGACTCCGTCGACGACGAGAACTACCGCGACTGGCTGGCCCGCCACGGCGCGACGGAGACGACGCTTTCCTCGACGCTGCCCCAGGTCTACCCCAACGTCTCCTTCGGCTACGAGGCCGGCGACACGACGAAGGTCGCGACGATGGCCGCGTCGGCGTACGTGACCTTCTTCCTCAGGCAGGTGCTGGGCAAGGGCGCCGGCGGCTACTTCTTCGCCGAAGGCACCGGCGACACGGTCATGAAGCCGCTGTACCGGCTGCTCGTCCAGCGCGGCGTGCGCATCCACTTCTTCCACAAGCTCAC
>JBOGXL010000317.1:0-2902 GCA_050694575.1 Actinomycetota bacterium
ACGCACGGCATCCAGATCAGGGGGATCTTCAACGAGCTTCACCTTCGCGACCTCAAGAAGAAGACCCGCGGCCAGCTCGGGCAGAAGGAGCGTGGGTTCTCGGTCGGTGAGCGCACGTTCGGCTATCGCTCGTTCCCCGTAGGTGAGATGCGCATCGACAAGAAGGGCCAGCCGAGACCCGATGGATACCGGATGCAGATCGAGCCCCGGGAAGCAGCCGTCGTCCTGCGGATCTTCACGGCGTACGGAGAAGGCGAGTCGCTGACATCCGTCGTCAAGGCGCTCAACGACGAAGGAGTCCCGGGCCGAGAGAAGTCGAGCAAAGCCTGGTCCCCCGCCACCATCAGCCGCATCCTCGACAACGAGAAGTACATCGGGCGGTGGGTCTGGAACCGCACGGAGACCCGCCGCGATCCTCGTACGGGCCGGCAGAAGCGGTTCGAGAAGCCCGAATCGGAGTGGTGCATCAACGAAGACGAATCGCTTCGGATCATCTCGCTGGAGCTTTGGGAAAGCGTTCGCCGGCGCCGCGAGGTCGCCAAGCGCAGCTGGCCCGGCGGGAAGGGCAAGCGCGGCTTCTCGAGGGAGCAGGGCAGCCGCCAGAAGCACGCCCCTACGCACCTGCTCTCCGGAATCATGTCCTGCGGCGTGTGCGGCGCAGCCATCGCACAGGTGAGTGGGAAGTCCGGCGGCTACTACGGGTGCCTCGGCGCCTCCAAGCGAGCGTGTGACAACAAGCTCCTCGTCCGTCGCACGCTCACCGAGGACAAGATCCTCGCGGCCGTGCGAGAGCGACTCGAAGACGCCGACAACGTGCGCTACGTCCTGGAACGCGTCGAGGAGGAGGTCGCTGCTCTCCGCCACGATCTGCCCGAGACCGTGAGGCTCAAGGAGTCGGAGCTCGCCGCCGAAGAGCGGCGCCTGGCGAACTTCCTCGACTTCATCGGCGAAGGCCGCGGATCTCAGGCCCTCGCCAAGGCGCTGGTTGAGACCGAGCGCCGCGTTGACTCGCTCCGCGTCGAGGTCGACGGGCTCCGTGCGAGCCGCGAGAAGGTCTTCCAGGCTCCGCCCGTCGAGTGGATCAACGAGAAGCTCTCCAAGGTGCGACAGGTGCTCGAGCACAACACCGTCCGCTCGGCTGTCCTGCTCCGAGAGTTCCTCGGCCCGATCAAGCTCGAGCCGGTCGCCGCCGACATCGGGCGTCCCTACTACCGAGCCGTCACGTCGATCGATGCGCCGGCGCTCATCGATTCGCCCACGTCAGAGGGTGGGCAGCCCGGTTCGAATTCTTTGCGACAGTGGGCGTCCGAGGAATCGAACCTCGCACTTCCTCCTTGTAAGAGAGGCGCTCTACCACTGAGCTAGACGCCCGGAACGCCTCAGTTTAGAGGGCGTCACTTGTCGAACGGCTCGGTGGAATCGGGGTCCCAGTACCTCTTGCCCTCGAGCTCCGGGGGCCGGTACTCCTGCTCGACCCCGGCGGGAAAGTTGTGCGGGTACTTGTAGCCCTTGCCCTCGCGCCTCAGCTTGCGCTGCCCGGCCTTGTCCGAGTCACCGAGGTGTGCGGGCACCTCCTGCGATCGCTCCTGCACATCGGCCCTCGCTTTGACCATCGCGCGCATCACGGCGTTGGACTTCGGCGCGAGGGACAGGTAGACGGCCGCCTGCGCCAGCGCGAACGCCGACTCCGGCAGCCCGACGTGCTCGTTGGCCTGAGCGGCCGCCACCGCGAGCACGAGCGCTTGCGGATCGGCCAGCCCGATGTCCTCGGAAGCGAGAACTATCATCCGCCGCGCGATGAACCGTGGGTCCTCGCCTCCTTCGATCATCTCGAAGAGCCAGAAGAGGGCAGCATCGGGATCCGATCCGCGCATCGACTTGATGAAGGCCGAGATGACGTCGTAGTGGCGGTCCTGGGCCTTGTCGTAACGGATGGCGCGGCGCGCGAGCGCCTGCTGGACGTCGTCGAGGTTGATCCGGGCCGACCCGCGCGCCGCCGAGAGCTCGGCCGCCGCTTCCAAGGCGTTGTAGGCGATGCGTCCGTCCCCACCGCTCTTGTCGGCGATCCAGTCCAGAGCGTCGTCGTCGGCCTCGGTGCCGGGCAGACCGCGATCGTCGGTCAGCGCTCGGCGCAGCAGCGTCGTCACGTTCTCCGGACTGAGCGGCTCGAGCCTGAAGAGCAACGACCTCGACAGCAGCGGAGAGTTCACCTCGAAGAATGGGTTCTCGGTCGTCGCACCGATGAGGACGATCAAGCCTTCTTCGACGGCGCCGAGGAACGCATCCTGCTGCGCGCGGTTGAACCGATGGATCTCGTCGAGGAAGAGGACGGTCCGTCCGAACTTCCGCGCATCGGCTATCACCTTGCGCACGTCGGCGACGCCGGCCGAGATCGCGGAGAGCTTCTCGACGGGTGCGTTGGTGCGATCGGCGACGATATGGGCGATCGTCGTCTTCCCCGTGCCCGCGGGACCCCACAGGATCGCCGAGCGGAGCTCGTCCCGCTCGATGAGCGCGCGGAGCGTCGTCCCTTCTCCTATGACGCTCTCCTGCCCGACGATCTCGTCCAGGGACGTAGGCCGCATGCGCGCAGCCAGCGGTGGCTTGGCCTGCGGAGCCTCCCGACCTTCTTCGAACAGGTTGTCCTTCTCGCCGCGCGGGCTCACGGGAGGTACAGGTACTGCAGGCCGAAGTCGAGGCCCAGCTCCTCTTTGATCTCCTCGACGGGGGAACGCAGACCGAAGGGGAACAGACCGAAGCCGACGTCCTTTCTGTATTCGACGAGGCTCGCTTCTTCCCGTCGCAGCTCGGCGAGCTCGAGGACGGCGTCGTAGGCATCTTCGAGGTCGCCGAGGTCGTCCACGAGCCCGTTGTCCTCGGCCTGGAGGCCGGAGTACGGACG
>JBOGXL010000318.1:0-3363 GCA_050694575.1 Actinomycetota bacterium
GGGTGCCCTGATCCTCCAGGGGATCCGTCGCGGTTCCGTCCCGTTCCCGACGCCCATCGTCGTGGGAACCGTTCTCTCGGCCGCGCTGGCCGCCGTGCTCGACCTCGGCCTCCTTGGGCTGCAACGCGTGCTCACGCCGTGGATGCGTCGTGGTGATCGCTGATGGACGTGCTCTCGGAGGTCGTCGACTTCCTCGCCACCGAGCCGTGGCTGGGGGACCGCGGCATCTTGCTGCGTCTGTGGGAGCACGTCTACATCTCCGTGGGATCGACGGCCGTGGCGGCCGCGCTCGCGGCGCCGCCCGCGATGCTCCTGGCGCACGCACGGCGCGGAGCGTTCATCGCCAACGCCCTCGTGAACGTCGGCCGGGCCGTTCCGTCGTTCGGGATAGTGATCCTCGCCGCGCCCATCACGCTCGGCCTCGGGCTGGGGCTCGCTTCGTGGCCGACGTTCCTCGCCCTGCTTGCCCTCGCCCTCCCGCCCGTCTTCACCAACACATACACCGGCGTCGCATCGGTCAGTCCGCCGCTGGTGGACGCCGCGCGTGGCGTCGGTATGACGGAACGACAGGTCCTCACCGGCGTCGAGCTGCCGCACGCGGCACCGTTGATCCTGGCCGGTCTGCGCATCGCGCTCGTCCAAGTGATAGCGACGGCGACCATCGGAGCGGTGCTCACCTTCGGTGGGCTGGGGCGGTTCATCATCGACGGCTTCGCGAAGGGAGCAGCGGGTGAAGCCGAGGTCCTCGTGGGCGCCATCCTCGTTGCCCTCATGGCCCTGGGGGCCGAGCGGGGTTTCACGCTCGTCGAGCGCTCCCTTCTGCCGCCCGGCGTGCGGCGGCTCGTCCGAACGGCCGACGTCGCCGGTACGGTTTCGGCCGCGTGACGCCGGGAACGGTGCGTGTGGTAGGACGGAGCCGACCAAGAACCCACGGAGGGACCGATGCCCGGTACGAGGCGTGCTCGCAGGCTGCTGATTCCGATGGTGCTCGCCGCGCTCCTGGCGAGCGCATGCGCGTCCGACGATGGCGGGGAGGACGCGGGTGAATCGCGCGAGGGGCCGACGATCACCGTCGCATCTTTCAACTTCCCGGAGAGTGTCCTTTTGGCCGAGATCTACGGGCAGGCCCTCGAGGAGAACGGCTACGAGATCGAGCGCAAGCACGACCTCGGCTCCCGTGAGGTCGTGTTCCCCGCCATCGAGAGCGGCGAGATCGACCTGATCCCGGAGTACATCGGCTCCTCGTTGTCCGTGGGGTTCGGTGAAGAGACCCTTCCGACCGACCCGGTGCAGGGTCACGAGGCGCTCAGCGCAGCCTTCGCGGAGAAGGGGGTCACGGTCCTCGACTTCGCCCCGGCTGAGGACAAGAACGTCTTCGTCGTGACGGAGGAATTTGCCGAGGACAACGACCTCGAGACGATAAGCGACCTGGCCGACGCCGGGGAGATCACCTTCGGCGGCCCACCCGAGTGCGAAGAGCGGGACACGTGCTTCAAGGGCCTCCAGGAGTCCTACGGGCTCGACAACTTGAAGTTCCAGGTGATGCCCGAAGGAAGCACGCGCGTGTCGTCGCTGGAGAGCGGAGACATCCAGCTCGCCCTGCTCTTCTCGACCGACCCGATCATCATCGACAAGGGATGGGTCGCCCTCGAGGACGACAAGAAGATCACGCCCGTCGAGAACATCGTCCCCGTTGTGAACGACGAGGTCGTCGAGGCCTACGGTGAGGAGCTCACCGACGTGCTCAACGCCGTTTCCAAGCGGATCACCACCGACGTCTTGCTCGACCTGAACAAGCGCGTCCAGATCGACAACGAAGACCCCGAGGACGTCGCAAGGGACTGGCTCTAGAAGCCAAACACGGCCGGAGCTGCGGGATTCCGGCTACACTGACGTTGGGAGCGCGCCGCCCCATGCAGAGTTCGTGCGGGAGCGAGACGCGCCGGGCGACACGCTCACGGCTTGGCAGGAAGGCGCGTAGCGCCGCCTTGTGACTGGAGGATCACGTATGGCTCGACGTCGACGTCCGCCTCGTCCGGGCGGTCGGCCGCGCGGTAAGCGTCGCCGGCCGAAGCGCAGGCCGCAGACGGTCGCCCCCGTCGTGCCCGACACGGCCGTGGCCCGCCTGGAGGAGGAAACCCGTCTCGAGGTAGCCCGCTTGATGAAGGCCCTGCTCAGCGAGGGGGGTTTCATCGAGGAGGAGCGGACGCTCGCGCGGATCGTCGAACAGCACCCCGAGCATGCCGGCGCCTTCATGGAAGCGAAGAAGCACTTCAGCTCGGGTGATCAGGACAGTCCGTTCGTGCATATCGGCCTCCACTTGATCGTCGAACGGGGCGTGGTGAGCCGCGAACACGAGCTCTCCCGGCAATCCAGCGACAAGTCCTGGCACGACGCGGTCCACGAGCGGGCCGAAGCGGTCGCCAAGGAGCTCTTCCCGGAGCCCGAGGCCGCCCTCTCCGAAGAGGCCAGCTAGGTCGCTTCGCCCCTAAAGGGCGGCTCGGAATCACCTGATCCCAAAGTTCTGTAATTACATCTCTGTAACAATCGGGCTACATTCGGAGTGTCTTGTGTAATAAAGTGCACTTCTGTACACTCAGGACCCCACAGGTTCGAACAGGGGTATCCGACTCGATGCGCACCTCGGTACGGCGGGCGGCTTTGACGACGGCGACGGCGGCGATCGTCTTCCTCATCGCGGGCGCCCCCGCCTGGGCGCAGAGCCCCACTCCTACGGGCAGGCGCGACTGCTCGGATTTCTCGACCCAGGCCGACGCCCAGCGTTTCTTCGAGGACAACGGCGGCCCGGCGAGCGACCCGTTCAACCTCGACGTCGACAACGACGGCAGAGCCTGCGAGGGGCTGCCGGGTGGCACCGCGGTTTCGCCTACTCCGGGCGCAACGACGAGCCCGACGCCGACGGCAACACCCAACGGGTCACTGCCCAAGAACGGTGCGGCCACGACGGCGATGGCTCTGTCGGGTCTGTCCTTCCTCGAGGTTGGTGCAGGTCTGACGCTTGCGGCGAAGCGGCTGGGCGTTCGTCGCCGGGCGGTGCCGCTGTACCTCATGCGCAAGCTCATCCGCGCGACGAACCAGGGCTACAACGAGATCGCGCTCACCGACGACGTGTACCTCGTGCGCCGGATCCCGGACGATCAAGCCGCGAAGGTCTCACCCGCCGGCGCTGCGGCGCCGAGGCCAGATCTGATAGTGCCCTTGGTGATCGACGAGCCGATGGCCGGGCCCATCACCGAGCTCGACGTCATGTCGAACACCGGACCGTCGGGGTCGACGAGCATGAGCTGGGTCGAGTGGCCCTTCTTCACGCCCCCCGTCGAGGAAGAGCGTCCCGTCGGGACC
>JBOGXL010000319.1:0-2040 GCA_050694575.1 Actinomycetota bacterium
GGCGAGATCGGATAGTTCATCGCGAAGCAGACCCATCCACGCGACGCCATCTCGATCAGCAGCGGCTTGCCCTGGTGGTTCTTGTTCGAGATCCCCACGAGCCAAGCCCCGCCCGGGACGTAGAGCAGACACGGCCGCCCGGACCCCGCCTCCGTGTCGTGCCAGACGTCGAGGCGGTGCCTGCGCGTCCCCGGATCGGTGTAGGCGATGTCGCGAACGCGCCGGATGCGCTTGCTCCAGAGCTTGAAGGGAAAGGCGAATTCCTTCCAGACGACGGGCGTGTGCGCCGCCGCCGGACCGATCACCTTCGTGAGCTCCTCGTCGAGGACGTGCCGGACGCGGTACGCCTCGCGCACCATGCCCCACAGCAGCACGCCGCTCACCAGCGACAGCGCGAGGCCGATCCACCCCGGCCAATCGCTCGCGGCGCCGGCGACGAGGAACAGTCCGACGCCGGCGATGTGGAGGACGAGGATCTGGGGCGCGAGCTCGACGGTCAGCCACGAAGCGAAGAAAGCCGGGACGAGGAAGAGCGGGAAGCGCAGCGCACGGCGTGCGTTGAGGACGACGGCCAAGCCCACGCCGGCCACGATGAGGAAGATCGTCGGCACGTTCCCCAGTGTGCCCGAGGAACAGGTCCGGAGTAGCCTGGCTCTCTACTTGATCGCGATAGCGGGGGTGTCGTTGTGGAACGGATGAGCGGCCTCGACGCGACGTTCCTGTACTTCGAGACGCCGAACATGCACATGCACGTCATCGGCGTGATCGTCTTCGATCCGTCCACGGTGCCCGGGGGCTACTCCTTCGACCTCGTGAAGGAGATGATGCAGAAGCGCCTGCATCTCGTTCCGACCTTCCGCCGCAAGCTCGCTCCCATCCCGTTCAACCTCAACCATCCGGTTTGGGTCGAAGACGCCTACTTCGACCTCGACTATCACGTCCGGCGCATCGGGTGCCCGGCCCCCGGCTCGGAGCGTGAGCTCGCCGAGATCGTCGGCGACGAAGCGAGCCGGCCCCTCGACCGCTCGCGGCCGCTGTGGGAGATGGTGATCGTCGAGGGCCTGCAGAACGGCTACGTCGCATCGATCTCGAAGATGCATCACGCGACGATCGACGGTGTGTCCGGTTCGAATCTGATGGTCCATCTCTTCGACCTCGAGCCGGAACCTGCGGAGCAGCCCGAGCTCCAGCCGTGGACACCAGAACGCATGCCGAGCGACATCGAACGCTTCGCCTATGCGGCCGTGTCGCGGCTGCGCCGGCCACTCAACATCGCCAAGGTCATCCCGCAGACGGCGAAGTCCGTGCTCAACGTGGTCCAGCGCCGTCGTGGCGGCGCCAGCGGTGGTATGGCTGCGCCCTTCAGTGCTCCGCGGACGAGCTTCAACGCGCCCGTCACGCCGCACCGCCGTGTCGCCTTCTCGACGACGTCGCTCGAAGAGGTGAAGGAGATCAAGCGGGCCTTCGGTGCGACGGTGAACGACGTCGTCCTGGCGATCTGCTCGGGTGCGCTTCGCCGGTACCTCTCCGGCCGCGGGGAGCTGCCTGACAAGTCGTTGATCGCCACGTGTCCGGTGTCGGTCCGCGGCGACGACGAGAAGCAGGTCGGGAGCAACCAGGTGTCCGCGATGTTCACGAGCCTGAACACCGACATCGAGGATCCGGTGGAGCGGTTGATGGCCATCCACGAGGCCAATCGCAACGCCAAGGAAGAGCACCACGCCGTCGGCGCGGACCTCTTACAGAACTGGGCGGAGTTCGCGGCCCCCACGACGTTCTCGCTGGCGGCGCGGGTCTACTCGGGGCTTCGGCTGGCCGAGCGGCATCCGGTGATCCACAACCTCGTGATCTCGAACGTCCCCGGGCCCCCGTTCCCGCTGTACTTCGCGGGAGCCAAGCTCGTGGGGCTCAACCCGCTCGGCCCGATCATGGACGGCGCCGGTCTCAACATCACCGTGCTGAGCTACGTGGACAACATCAACTGGGGCTTCATCGCCTGCCGCGAGCTCATGCCGGACCTGTGGGACCTCGCCTCCGCGA
>JBOGXL010000320.1:0-2902 GCA_050694575.1 Actinomycetota bacterium
GGGTCTTCTCGAGACCCAACGCAACCGGCGAACAGGGAGCCCTCCCGAGATACGGCACCGGACAACGCGCGACGTTCGACCTCCGGAGAGTGTGATGCCGACCCCCGTCGACTACGGCGAGCGGATCCCAAACAACGTGGGACTCGGCGAGGACCGGCGGCTCCAGCGCGCGCTCGAAAGCTGGCAGCCGCGCTTCATCGACTGGTGGCGCGACCTCGGGCCGGTGGCCTTCAAGGACTACGAGGTCTTACTGCGCACGGCGGTTTCCGTCGGGCGGGACGGCTGGGCGCACTACGACTTCGTCCGGCTCCCGGAGTATCGGTGGGGGATCTTCCTGGCCGAGCCTGAGCCTGATCGCGCGATCGGGTTCGGCGAGCACAAGGGGAAGCCGGCATGGCAAGACGTCCCCGGCGAGTACCGCGCCGACCTGCGCAACCTCATAGTGATCCAGGGGGACACCGAGCCGGCGTCCGTCGAGCAGCAGCGCCTCCTCGGGCTGACGGCGCCCAGCCTGTACGACGTGCGCAGCCTGTTCCAGGTAAACGTCGAGGAGGGACGTCACCTGTGGGCCATGGTGTACCTCCTCCACGCCCACTTCGGACGCGAGGGCCGGGACGAGGCCGACGGCCTGCTCGAGCGACACTCCGGGAGCATCGACCGTCCGCGCATCCTCGAGACGTTCAACACGCAGACCTCGGACTGGCTGTCCCTTTTCATGTTCGCCTACTTCACCGATCGCGACGGCAAGTTCCAGCTTTCGGCGCTTCGGGAGTCGGGCTTCGACCCGCTGTCCCGGACGGCGTCGTTCATGCTCAAGGAGGAGGCGTACCACATGTCCGTCGGATCGACGGGCATCGAGCGGATCGTGCAGCGCACGGCCGAGCTCATGGGCACCCACGACACCGACGATGTGCGTCAGCACGGCGGGATCGACCTTGCGACCATCCAGCGCTTCCTGAACCTGTACGCGAGCATCTCCTTCGACCTGTTCGGAGGCGATCGCTCGACCAACGCAGCCAACTACTACACGGCCGGACTCAAGGGCCGGTTCCGTGAGGAGGAGCGAGCCGACGACCACGAGCTGACGGAGGACACGATGACGATCTCCGAACCCGACTCCGATCGGATAGTGGACGTCGAGGTCCCCATGCTGGTGGCCCTCAACCGCGTTCTCCAGGACGACTACGTGGACGACTGCGCCAAGGGCGTGCGCCGTTGGAACAGGATCCTCGAGCAGGCCGGGGTCGACGACGAGCTGCATCTGCCGCATCGCGGGTTCAATCGCGAGGTCGGGGTGTTCGCCGGGCACCGGATCTCGCCGGACGGCCGCGTGATAGGCGATGGCGAATGGCACGAGCGCGTCGACGACTGGCTCCCAACCCAGGCCGACCGCGATCACGTGAACGCGCTGATGGTCGGCGTACACGAGCCCGGCATGATGGCGGGCTGGATCTCGCCGCCTCGAACCGGTGTTGCCGGCCACCCCGTCGACTTCGAGTACGTTCGCCGGTAGATGTCCATCCAGCACTCGCCGCGTATCTCGCTCGAGCCGTACCCGGTGCAACCGGTCACGGACGACCTCCTCGCGACGGCAGAGCGCACACCGCGCGACATCGCGCTCGTCGACGGCCTCACCGGCGAGACGTATACGTTCGCCAGGATCGTCGACGCCTCGAACGCCATCGCGCGCGCGCTCCAGGACGGGGGCGTCGAACCCGGGGACCGGGTGGGGATCGTCGCGCCGAACTCATGCCAGTGGGTCGTCGCCTTCATGGGGACACTCCTCGCCGGCGCGACCGTGACCACCCTCAACCCGCTCTACACCGAGCGGGAGATCCGGCACCAGTTCTCCGACTCCAAGCCGAAAGCGGTCTTCGTAGCCGATGCCACGGCCGATGCCACGAAGCTCGTGTGGGGCGACGCGCCGGGCCTGCGCCTCATGAGCGAGGTGTGGGCGCTCGCGGGCGCCACGAAGGGCGCACCGGAACCGGTGTCGTTCGACCCCCGCACTCAACTCGCGGTGTTGCCTTACTCCTCGGGGACGACGGGCGAGCCGAAGGGCGTGATGCTCACGCACCACAACATCACCTCGAACATCCGCCAGACGCTCGGCACCGGAATCATCGACGGGTACTCGATGCTCATCAATTTCCTGCCCTTCTTTCACATCTACGGCATGGGCGTGCTGATGCTGCCGGCTCTCGCCGTCGGAGCGACACAGGTCGTACTTCCCGGGTTCGACCCGAAGCGGTTCCTCGAGGTCACGGCGGAGTATCGCGCGACGAACCTGTTCATGGTGCCTCCGGCGATGCTGATGCTCGCGAACGCCAGCCAGGAAGCCGACCTGCAGAGCGTCCGCTTCATCCTGAGCGGAGCGGCGCCGCTGCCGATCGACATCGCGCGTCGGGTGGAGGAGGCCTACGACGTCCAGGTCGTGCAGGGCTACGGGATGACCGAAGCCAGTCCGGTCACACACATCACCCTGCTCGGTCGCGACAAGCCGGGAACGGTTGGTCCGCCTGTCGCCGACACGCGACAGCGTGTCGTGGACTTGGACTCCGGCGCCGACGTTGCCGTCGGGGACGTCGGCGAGCTGCTCGTGTCGGGACCCCAGGTCATGGCGGGCTACTTCAACCGCCCGGACGCTACGGCCGAGTCCATAGTCGAAGACGCGAACGGACGGTGGCTGCGGACCGGCGACATCGTCACGGTCGACGACGAGGCCTACGTAACCATCCACGACCGAGCCAAAGAGATGATCAAGTATCGCGGCTACCAGATCGCACCGGCCGAGCTCGAAGCGTTGATCATCGAGCACCCGGACTGCGCGGACGCGGCCGTCATCCCTGTCGACACCGGCACCGTCGACGGCGAGGTACCCAAAGCGTTCGTCGTGCGACGA
>JBOGXL010000321.1:0-3001 GCA_050694575.1 Actinomycetota bacterium
GGAGGCTTCGGAGATCGCGCCGATCTCTATGCGGCGTATGAGCGGACATCGGGCATCGCCGTCGACCGCGACGCCGTGCGCTGGTGGGAGACGATGTCGAACGTGAAGTGGGGCGTGATGACGATCGGCCAAGCCTTCACCCATCTGTGGGGCCACGTTCCGTCTCTGGAGCTCGCGGCGATCGGCCGGCGAACAGTCGAGACGGAGTACGACGTGCTCAACATCATCAGGAGCTCGTAGTGCAGGACCGGCCTACGGCGATCGAGCTGCTCCGGGCCGCGCAGGAGTTCTGCAAGCGCGACCTCCTACCGAACCTCGAGGGTCGAGTCCGGTTCCACGCCCGCGTCCTGCAGAACGTGCTCGGCATCCTCGAGCGCGAGTGGGAGCAGGAAGAGGACGCCGTCCGGGCCGAGTGGGCTCGGCTACGAGCGCTGCTCGGCGAGACCGCCGTTCCGCCGGCCGGCCTCAACGAGCTCAAAGACGTGGTCGTCGACTGGAACCGCCGGCTCAGCGCGGACATCCGAGCGGGCGAGCTCGACGACACATGGGACGAAACCGTCGAGGCGATCCACGCAACCGTGGCGGCGAAGCTCGGCGTCGCCAACCCGCGTCACTCGGTGGCGGCTTCCTCCGAGACCTGAGCCCTCTCCACCCGCTGCCCCCACGCGCCGAACGGGTCGTGCTCGGGCTTGGTCCGGAGGGGGTTCCGTCCCGCGAAGACCTGACGGAGCATCAGGGCCGTGAAGGCTCGCTGGCTCCGTGACCGCAGCCCGGGCCCGTGGAGTCGGCGGTCGATCCCGGCCAGATGCCCACCACGCAGACGCCAATACAGGACCGCGAACCCGCCCAGGGAGCCGACGATGCCGATCCAGGACCCGCCTCCGGCGAGCAGGATGCCGTCGAGCACGAGCAGGCCCGCGAACGCGACAAGCCACATGATCCGCTCGACCTCGGAGAAGGCCGCACGGTCGATGGCCTCACGCAGCCGACGAACCTCGGCGGCGTCGGGAACGTAGGGCATCGCCGGGCGTTACTGGTCGCGGCGACGCGAACGCATGCGATCCTCGGCCCGCCGCCACGCGTCCCTGAACATCGTGGACGGCGAGCGTCCGACCGCGGCGAGCGTGCGCGCGGAGCTGACGACGCCGACGATGGAGGCGAGCATCACGAGGAAGCCGACGACCCCCAGCACCAGGTTCGTCGTATAGCCCAGCAGCAGGGCGAGGCCGACGACGAACCCGAGGATGCTCAGGCGCAGGATGCGGGACGCGTTGGTGGTCGGCCGAGCCTCGGAGACATGACGAACGAAATCGGGGTCCTCCGCCTTGAGATTCTTTTCGATCTCCGCGAGGATCCGCTGCTCGTGTTCGGACAGGGAGGGCTCGTCCGTCATTTGGCTGCAGTATATCCCTCCAGGTCCACAACGACTTCCGGCGGCACCAGGTCGGCCACCGAGACGCCGTCACGGACGCGGCGACGGACCTCGGTCGACGAGATGGCGGCCAGCGCGCGGTCTTCGAACACTTCACCGGGCTCGAGCACGTGCCCATCGTTGAGCCGAACGTCAACACCGGTCCGCGGAACGACGAGGAAAGCCACTTCAGCGAAGGTCGCTTCTACACCGCGCTCCCCATCGGGATAGAAGGACGCATCGGCGAGCTGCGAGAGCTTGTCGGAGCCGACGATGAACGTCGCTTCGATCCCGGTTGCACGGATCGCACCGCTCACTGCGAGGTACGTCCCGCGGTTGGCGAGCGCGAGCCCGAACGACCTGGCCGCTGCGACGACGTCGAGGAGGTGCAAGCGCTGCTCCTGCGAGAGGAGCTCGTCGCCCGAACGCGCCAGAAGCTCCTTCGTCATGCACAGAGCTCCCGGGGCGCCTTCGGATCGCGACGCGGCCTCGAGCAGCGCTACGTGCGCCTGTGTCGGGGGGTCGAAGGCCCCGAGGAGGACGACCGCTCTGGAGCTCTCGACGGGGCGCGGCCATCCCACGGTGGGTCCGGCGCGCGGATCGAGGTCGGCCCAGATCTCCCCGATCCGACGAGAGTCTTGCGTCAGGGCCGTCCCATGCGCGACCACTCGTCGGCCGCGCGGCGGATCTCGGCGTCCGACCACTCGCTCAGCGCCTTGGCGAGCGACACGCTCGCACCCACGACCCGCGCCGGGACCTCGGGCTCGCTCAGACCTCGGCGACGCAGCTCGGCGATGAGGGGAGAGGCCTCCCACGCCTGGCGGGCCCGTTGTGCCTGCCGCTTGGCGTAGGTGGCGATCTTCTCCGCGTAGGCGCGCAGGTCCCCGTCCGGGAGCTGGGCGAGGTTCTCGACGAAGGAGGGAGGTTGAGACGCGTAGGCCTGCGGCGGCGCATCCGAGAGCCCGGTCGGCACCCGGATCTTCCGCGAGCGCAACAGCGACGCCAGCGCCTTCGGGAAGTCCCCGTCGCCTCTCGCGGGAGCCGGCCGGGCGGAGCGCGCGGGCGACCGCTTGCCAGGAGCGCCACTCTTCGGCTTGCCCGAACCAGCCATGTCAGACAGGATGCACGATGTACCGGATTACGCCAATGGAACGCCCCGACGTCGCCGGTCGTTGTATCTAATAGGTGGGGGTCACCCGCCGCTGGCAACGTGGGGAGTAGGGACAACGAGGGCGTGAGCAGGGCGAGGGCGAGACATCCAAGGATCACGCGCCGTGGCGCGGTCCGGCTTCTTGCTGCGCTTTCGCTCGGGTTGGTCGTTTCGGCCGCAGCCGGAGCTTCTCCGGCCGGTGGCGCCGAAGAACCGTTCATCCCCGGCAGCGGCAAAGCCGAAGCCCGCATCATCAACGTTGGTCCGAAGGCCGCAAAGCTCAGTCTCGCTCCTACCCTCGGCGTCACGCTCGCCGACTACCTGAACACGCTGGGACGAGGCGAAGCGCTCATCTTCGATTGGGTCGCACTCGAAGACTCGATCCCGGTCGAGGTTCGGACCGGCCTTCCACCTCTTCGCGCCGAGTCGACGGGCAAGCC
>JBOGXL010000322.1:0-1711 GCA_050694575.1 Actinomycetota bacterium
GACTGCACCTCCTCCGACGGGAAGTCGCGCCTGATCACGTCGTGCACCTGGCGCGTCTCGGCCTCCGGCGGCAAGACGCGCTCGTCGGGGAGTCCGAGGTCGACGTGAAGGAACGGCGCACCGAGCAGGAGGAGGACGACCACGACTCCCGAAGCGATAGGGATCGGCCGCCGCATGACGAGGACGGCCAAGCGGTGCCAGAACCCCTCGCCCACCTCCTTGGCACGACGTCGCCACAGCGCCCACTTGTCCACACGGGGGCCGAGAACGGCGAGCAGCGCAGGCAGGAACACGGTCGCGCCGATGATGGCCGTCGCCACGACGCCGATCCCCGCGTACCCGAACGACTTGAAGAAGTACAGCGGGAAGACGAGCAGCGCGGCGAGCGAGACCATGACGGTGACACCGGAGAACATGACCGTGCGTCCGGCTGTCTTCATGGTCGTCACGATGGCGTCTTCCGTGTCCACACCCTTGCGCATCTCCTCACGGAAGCGCGACACGATGAAGAGGCTGTAGTCGATGGCGAGACCGAGACCCATCGCCGTCACCATGCTCAGCGCGAAGACAGATACGTCCGTCACGCCGGCGATGAGCCGCAAGATCAGGAACGTCCCGAGGATCGCGATGATCCCGATGGCCACGGGCAGCACGGCCGCGACGACGCTTCCGAAGACCACGATGAGCAGGACCAGCGTGACGGGGATCGCGATCGACTCCGCGGTAGCGAGGTCGGCCTCGATCTGCTCGCTCACCTCGCTGAAGATCGCTTCGAAGCCACCGACGCGAACGGCCGCCGCTTCGGTGTCGTAGGTGTACTTCGGTATCAGACGCTCGGCGATCTCGTTGCGCTCCGCGTCGTCTCCCTGTATCTCGGCGACGATCATCGCGCGCCCTCGGCCCTTGCTCACGAGCGGCGAGCTCGGGCCGAGGCTCCAGTGCGAGATGACCTGGCCAACGCCCTCCTCCTGCGAGAGCTCGTTCGTGACCCGCACGCCGAGGGGGCGCACCGGGTCCGTGTCGACGGTGCCGGTCTTGGCGGTGACGAGCACGATGAAGTTGGGCGGGGCCTGCCCGAACTTCTCCCGCAGGACCTGGGTCGCCCGCTCGGACTCCACGTCCGGCGAGTCGAAGCCGCCGGCCTTGAGGTGCTCGGCGACGTTGCCGCCGAGCGCGCCGGAAAGCAGGACGACGATGAGGGTTCCGGCCAGCACCCACCACCGCCGCCGGACGAGGAAATGGCCCAGTCGTTCGAGCATGGAGAACCTCCGTACGAGCGATAAGTTAACGCCGTAAACCTATCGACGTTAGGCGAGAGCCGTCAACCGCTCGTGGCCTTTAGGTCTGCCCCATCTTGTTGCGCACGAAGGCCGAGATCGCGAAACCGCCCTTGAACGCGCCGGCCACGCCCGTCGGCGGCCATGATCGCGATGGCGGCGAAGAGGCCGACGATCCCGTCCAGATGACGCGAGCCATCAGCGGTAATAGTCCAGGAAAGGCGCTTGGGCCGTCCACAGCTCATCGAACATGTCGCTGATCTCCGAAAGTGAGCAGACGGCGGCCGTTAGCGGGTCGAGCATCAAAGCGTGCTTGGCCGCCTCCCGGTCCCGCTCCAGCAGCGCGTGGACCATCAGCTCGTGCACCGCCATGTGGGCCCGGTTCAGGGCCGCGCACTGCTCGGGCAGGGGGCCGAAGGCCTGAGGACGGATGC
>JBOGXL010000323.1:0-3403 GCA_050694575.1 Actinomycetota bacterium
AGCACCCACCCGGGTGGTTCGAGTGGCCGTCGCGTCCGGCCGGGCTGTACCGGATAACGCAGGGCGTGCACGTGGCCACCGGCATCGCGTCCATCCCGCTGCTGCTCGCGAAGCTGTGGGTCGTCTATCCGCACCTGTGGACGTGGCCGCCGCTGCGCACCGTCGCTCACGCCGTCGAGCGGATCAGCCTGTTCCCGCTCATCGCCGGTGCGCTGTTCCTCCTCGTGTCCGGACTGAACAACACCGCGAACTGGTATCCATGGGCGTTCTTCTTCCCGCGCGCGCACTACTGGGCCGCGTGGATCACGATCGGCGCGCTCATCGTCCACGTCGCGGCGAAGCTTCCCGTCACGATAGCCGCCGTCCGCCGCTCGAGGGAGGTGGAACCCGGCTCGGATGGTCTGTCGCGGCGCGGGTTCCTCGGGACGGTCGCGGCGGCCGTGGGCGCCGTAACGCTGGCTACGGTTGGTCAGACCCTCGGCCCCCTGCGCCGCATCTCGCTGCTCGCGCCGCGGGATCCGGGTGTCGGCCCGCAGGGCTTCCCCGTCAACAAGTCGGCGGCGTCGGCGCGCGTGCTCGAAACAGCGGTGGATCCCGCGTATCGCCTCCGTATCGAGGGTGAAGTCCGCCGTGTGCTGGCGCTAACGCTCGACGACCTGCAACAGATGCCGCAGCACGAAGCGACGCTGCCGATCTCATGTGTGGAGGGGTGGAGCGCGGAGGCGGACTGGCGCGGCGTGCGCGTGCGCGACGTGCTCGCGATGGCCGGCGCGCCGGACGGCGCACGGGTCACCGTCGAATCGCTACAGCCTCGCGGGCTCTATCGCGCGTCGGAGCTCAACCCCAGCCATGCGGTGGACCGCGACACGTTGCTGGCCATCGCGGTGAACGGTGAGGAGCTGCACATCGACCATGGCTATCCGGTACGGCTGATCGGCCCGAACCGACCGGGGGTGATGCAGACCAAGTGGGTGTCGAAGCTGACCGTCCACTAACGCCGGGACGAGACGTCCCCGGCGGTCCCGTCTTCTGGACCGGAGTGCTCATCGGCTGGACGGTGATCATGGCCGGCGTCGTCGGCGCTGTAGTCGACTCGCGCTTCACGCACCCTCGATCGATGGCTATCTGGCTCATCGGGTGTCTGGTCGCGCACGACTTCGTCCTCGCTCCGCTCGTCTTCGCGGCCGGCAAGGCGCTGCGCCGTGTCGCGTCGGGGGCCGAGCGCAGGCTGCTCCAAGCGTGCTTCGTGCTGTACGGGATCCTCTTCCTCGTCTCCATCCCCGTGCTCGGAGGATTCGGACGGCGCCCGGACAACGACACGCTCCTCCCGCGCGACTACGCCGTCGGGCTCATCGTCACGCTGGCCCTGGTGTGGCTCACGACGACGACGTTCTTCTTCGTCGCCTGGTGGCGCCGGCGCCGCACGTGAGGACCGCCGTCCCCCCTGCCACCGCGTCACCTGCGACGCGCCGCGTTCGCCGGTCGTCGATCGTCGCTCTCGCCGTCGCGGCGGCGCTCGTCGGCGTTACGGCGATCTGGGGCAGCGTGCTCAACGGGATCGGCGCCGGCATCTGGATGCACGCGGCTCCGCTGTTCGCCGCGTGGCAGCCACGACCCGGGATCGCGTTGCTCGGCCCCCTGGCGATAGCGTCCGTGGTCGCGTGGAAGGGCCCCGACGTGGCGCAACGGCTGGGCTGGACACGTCTCCTCGTCGCGTCGTTCGTCGCGGCGGCTGCGTGGGGGATCTGCCTCGCGGTCGTCGACCCCGAAGGTCTAGCGGGCCTTACGCGCGGGGTGTCGTCTCCGACGGACTTTTTGGCCGACGTCGATCGGGTGGGTGCGCCGGGTCCGTTCCTCGACTCCTTCACCCAGCGCATCGACGACTACGTCGTGCACGTCCGCGGGCATCCGCCGGCGTTGATGGTCGTGCTGTGGTGGATGCGCCGGATCGGCCTGGGCGGCCCGGCGCCGTTCGTGGGCTTGATTGTTGCCGCCGGCGCCGCGGCGATCGTGGCCGTCGTCGTGACCCTGCGTGAGGTCGTGGACGAGACGACGGCTCGTCGCGCCGTGCCGTTCCTCGTCCTGTCCCCGGCCGCGATCTGGTGGGTGAGCTCGGCCGACGCGGTCTACGCGGGCCTGGGCGCGGCAGGCGTCGCGGCCATCGTCGTGGCCACGGGCCGTGGCGCGCTTCGCTCCGACGTCGCCGCAGCGCTCGGTGGCGTCACCCTCGGCCTCGGGCTCTTCTTCTCCTACGGGCTGGTCCTGTTGCTGCTGATCCCCATCGCCGTGTCGCTGGCGCGACGCCGCACGAGACCCTTGATCGTGGCCGGGGTCGCCATGCTCGGCGTCGGCGTGGCCTTCACCGCGTTGGGCTTCTCCTGGATCGAGGGGCTGAGGGTCACGCGCGGCGAGTACGCAACGAGCGTGGCTGCGTTGCGGCCGTACGCCTACTTCCTGTTCGCGAACATCGCCGCGTTCGCCATCGCGCTCGGGCCCGCGCCCATCGCCGGTATCGCTTTGCTGCGCGACCGTCGCGTGTGGCTGCTCGCCGGCGCGGCGCTGGCCGCCGTGCTGCTCGCAGACGTCAGCGGACTGTCCAAGGGCGAGGTCGAGAGGATCTGGCTCCCGTTCTGGCCGTGGGTAGCCGTCGCCGCAACCGCGCTCGTCGCCCGCGCACGGTGGTGGCTCGCCGCGCAGGCGACCGTCGCGTTGGGCGTGCAGACGCTGCTGGGGACGCCGTGGTGAACGGGATCGTCCTCGTGACGGGAGGCGCGGGCTTCATCGGCTCCCACGTCGTCGACACGTTGATCGACGAGGGGACGACGGTGCGCGTCCTCGACATACTCCTGGACGCCGCACACCACGGACGCCCCGACTACCTCAGCCCGGGGGCCGAGTACGTCTTCGGCGACCTCCGCGACGCCACGCTCGTCGAGAGGTGCCTGGAGGGCGTGACGGCCGTCTCGCACCAGGCCTCGATGGTCGGCCTCGGCACCGACCTCGGCGACGTCGCGCGCTACGTCGACCACAACGACGCCGGGACGGCTGCGCTGCTCCTCGCGCTCCATCGACGCGGGTTCGCCGGACGCATCGTCCTGGGCTCGAGCATGGTCGTGTACGGCGAGGGCGCGTACCGATGCCGCGAGCACGGAGCCGTTCGTCCGCCGCCACGCACGCCGGAGCGACTGGCAACCGGAGCCTTCGAGCCTCCGTGTCCCGTTTGCGGTTCCGACCTCATCGCCGAATCGATCCGCGAGGAGGCGCCGACGGATCCTCGCAACGTGTACGCCGCCACGAAGCTCCACCAGGAGCACCTGAGTTCGGTGTACGCGCGCGAGGCCGGGGCATCCGTCGTGGCGCTTCGGTACCACAACGTGTACGGCCCGCGGATGCCGAAGGACAC
>JBOGXL010000324.1:0-4308 GCA_050694575.1 Actinomycetota bacterium
ACTCCTACGAGCTGTGTGGCGGGACGCACGTCCCGCATACGGGACGCGTTGGGTTCGTGAAGCTCCTCGGCGAGGGAAGCATCGGCTCGAACATCCGGCGCGTGGAAGCGCTGACGGGAACGGAAGGCCTGCGGTGGGTCAACGCGCGGCTTCGGGAAGCCGCGCGCGCGGCCGAGCTCGTCCGCTCTACGCCCGATGAGCTTGTCGCCGGGATCGAGCGGCTGCTCAAGACGCAGAAGGACCTCGAGCGCGAGGTGGCGGCGCGTGAGAGATCGGGCATCGGCGCGGCCGTCGCCGAGCTCGTTCCGACCGCGAGCGAGTCCGGTTCGGCCAAGCTCGTGGTGGCGCGGCGTCCGGAAGCCGTCGGCGTTCTCCGTGACCTCGCCGTCGCCGTACGGGACAAGCTCGGACGCGGTGCGGTGATCCTCGGAACGACGGGCGAGGGCAAGGTGAACCTCGTCGCAGCCGTCACGAAGGATCTGGGCGTGGACGCTCGTGAGATCCTGCGCTCGGCGGCCGAGCTCATCGGCGGCGGCGCCGGCGGGAAGCCCGACCTCGCCACCGCCGGCGGCCGGCGTCCCGAGGGGCTGGACGAAGCCCTGGACGAAGCCCGCCGGGCCGCGGAGGGCGCGCTGACTGAATGAGCGCGCAGCGATCATTCAGCGCCTGCCACGAAGTGGGGTGTTTCTAATGGCTCGGGTTCTCGGCGTCGACGTCGGGACGGCACGCGTCGGACTGGCGTTGTCCGACCCGGCCGGGATCACCGCGCAGCCGCTCGAGGTCATCGAAGGAGAAGGACCGACGGGATTCGTGGCCGCTGTGGCCGAACGGGCGCGCGAGCTCGACGTTGAGGAGATCGTCGTGGGTATCCCCTTGCGGATGAACGGCGCGCGCGGCCCGGCCGCCGAAGCGGCTGAGGCTTTCGCACGATCGCTCGAGGACGCCAGCGGGCTCCCGGTGCAACGCTGGGACGAACGTCTGTCGACGAAGCAGGCCGAGCGCGCCATGCGTACCGCGGGCGCGAACGCACGACGGCAGCGCGGCGTCGTGGACAAGGTCGCCGCCGCTCTCGTCCTCGGCGCGTACCTCGACGCTAAACGCCCACGATGATCCGCAAGCTCCTCGTGGCCGGAGTGGCGGTAGTGGTGCTCGCCGGCGCCGGAGCCGGGTTCGTCGCGTTCCGGCCGGGTTCGGGTGAGCGCGAGGTGGTAATCCCGCGCGGAGCGACGACGGGAGAGATCGGGCGCATCCTCGAGCGCGAGGGCGTCATCGGCTCCGATGCGTTCTTCGAGCTCGGCGCCCGGCTGCGGCGGCTCGACGGCAAGATCCAGGCCGGACGCTACGAGCTCAAGCAGGGCATGGGCATCCTCTCCGCGCTGGGTGCGCTGGCCGTCGGTCCGGCCGAGAAGGGGACGGGAGTCACCGTCCCGGAAGGGTTCTCGGTGCGGCAGGTGAGCGAACGCGTCGGTCGGACCACGAAGATCCCGCTGAACGCGTTCGTCACCGCGGCGACGAACGGAAGCATCAGGGGTCACATACAGCCGCCGAACGTGAACACCCTCGAAGGGTTCCTCTTCCCCGAGACGTACTTCGTTTCGGAGAACGAGGACGCCGGCAGCCTGCTGCGGCGTATGGCGCAGGAATTCCAGCGACGCACGGACGGGCTCGACTGGTCGTATCCGGAGTCGAAGGGCCTGTCGCGGTACGAGGTTCTCATCGCGGCGTCGCTGGTGGAACGAGAGGCGAAGGTGGCGGAAGACCGTTCGAAGGTGGCTGCGGTGATCTACAACCGGCTCGCGAAGGGGATGCGTCTGCAGATCGACATCACGGCGCTCTACGGCCTGGACGAGCACAAGGTGCCGACGCGCGCGGACCTGCAGCGACGGTCTCCGTACAACACCTATTTGATCGACGGGCTGCCGCCCACCCCTATAGCCAACCCGGGGCTGCCGGCGATCGAGGCTGTGTTGCGGCCGGCTCCCATCGACGCGATCTACTACGTGGTCATCGATCCGTCGGGACGCCATGGGTTCACGAGCGATCCGCAGGAGTTCGAGCGGCTGAAGCAGCAGCGCCCCGACGAGGTGCATTGATGGACGCCGGCACCGCCCTGCTCGGCGTGGTGGGTCACCCGGTTGCTCATTCGCTCTCACCCGCCTTCTGGGAACCGGCCTTGCGCCACGACGGACGCAACGCCGTCTTCCTCGCGTTCGACGTCCAGGCGCAGGACTTCGCGGCGTTCGTGGAAGGCATGCGGGTGGCGGGAGCCAGGGGGTTCAACGTCACGGTTCCGCACAAGGGCCCGGCCTTCGATCTGAGCACCGAACGGTCGGAGGCGGCCGAAGGGACGGGCGCCGTCAACGTCCTGGTGTTCGAGGAAGGCAAGGTCATGGGGTCGAACACCGATGTCCAGGGCGTCGTCGAGGCGGTGCGGGACCTGGGCGTGGAGCTAGGTGGATCCCGCGCGCTCGTCCTCGGCGCCGGCGGGGCCGGGCGAGCGGCTGCCTTCGCCCTCGCGCGCTCCGGGGCAGAAGTCCGCGTCGCGAACCGGACCCCGCAGCGCGCACGCGAGCTCGGTCACCCGGTCGTGGAGTGGGCCGATGTCCCGGACGCAGCCGGTGACTTCGATCTCATCGTCCACACCACGACGGTCGGGATGGACGGGGAGTCGAGCGTCCTCGGCCAGGACGTCCTGCGCTCGGCGGCCGGGCGGAACCTCCGTGCCGTGCTCGATGTGGTGTACAGACCGGACGAGACTCCGCTCGTGCGCGCGGCGCGCGCCGCCGGGCTGCGGACGGCCGACGGCCTGCGGATGCTCGTCCACCAGGCGGCCGAGGCCTGGCAACTGTTCTTCGGGAGCCCGGCCCCCGCCGACGTGATGCACGAGGCCGCCGCCGCGGCAGCCGGGCGCCGTTAGACCGCCACCCTCAGCCCGGGCTCCTCCGGGCCGACTCGCAAGGGAGGAGACGACTCCGCGGAGGAGTGATATGCCCGACGTTGACGCACGTCGTCGCGGGCGCGCCAAGTCGAAGTCGATGAAGCGACCCGCCGACTCGAAGAAGTCAGACCCGGGGGAGCTGATGCTCCTGGCCGAGCGCCTGGGCTATCAGTTCGTCGACGATCTGACGGACTACGCGATAGACCCGGACGCCTGGGAGCTCGTCCCGCACTCGATCCTGCGCCGGCACCGGGCCGTCCCCATCGGCTTCAGCGGCGACATCGTCGTCGTCGCCGTATCGGACCCGGCCAACATCATCGCCCTGGACGACATCCGTACGTCTACGGGGCGCGAGCTCGAGATCCTCGTCGCCCGTCCCGAAGAGGTCGAGGAGGTCATCCGCCGCCTCGACCGCCTCGACCGCTCCGCCGAGAACCTCCTCGAAGAGGCGGCCGCCACATCCGACGATGCGGAGGCCGAGGCCGAGTTCCGGGCCGATGAGGCGCCGATCGTCAAGGCGATCAACCGGATCATCACGCGGGCGGTCCAGCAGCGCGCCTCCGACATCCACATCGAGCCTCAGCAGCGCGACGTCCGCATCCGGTTCCGCATCGACGGCGTGCTCAGCGACGCCATGCACACGAAGCGTTCTCTGCACGGAGGCATCGTGTCCCGACTGAAGGTCATGGCCGATCTCGACATCGCCGAGCGGCGTGTGCCCCAGGACGGGCGGATCACGCTCACGGTCGAACGCCGGTCCGTGGACATTCGTGTCGCGACGCTGCCCACGAGCTGGGGCGAGAAGGTCGTCCTCCGGATCCTCGATCACGGAACCGGTGTTCGGCATCTCGAGGAGCTCGGCTTCGAGGACAAGGCGCTCACCATCTACCGGGAGGTCATCGCCCGGCCGCACGGCGCCGTGCTGCTCACCGGTCCGACGGGCTCGGGGAAGACGACCACTCTCTACGCGACGCTCGAGTCGATCAACGACGACGCCAAGAACATCGTCACCGTCGAGGACCCCGTCGAAGCGCGCATCGCCGGGCTGAGCCAGATCCACGTCAACCCCAAGGCCGGTCTCACCTTCGCGACCGCACTAAGGTCGATCCTTCGTACGGACCCCGACATCGTGATGGTCGGCGAGATGCGGGACACCGAGACGGCCAACATCGGTATCCAGGCTGCCCTCACCGGACACCTCGTCTTCTCGACCCTGCACACCAACGACGCTGCCTCGGCTATGACCCGCTTGGTCGAGATGGGGGTCGAGTCTTTCCTCGTGGGCTCGGCTCTGGAGTGCGTAGTGGCCCAGCGGCTTGGGCGTCGCCTGTGTACGAAGTGCTCCGAGGCGTACACGCCGGGGACCGAGG
>JBOGXL010000325.1:0-4465 GCA_050694575.1 Actinomycetota bacterium
CACCTGGACCGCGCCCAGGTTGCCCCCTCCGGAGAGCACGAAGGCCGTCGTCACCACCGAGAGCGTAGTGCGAGGACCTTACGGCGAAGTTACGGCGCCGGCTTGGTCGAACTGTCGGGCAACTCGCTTGGCCTGACGCCTACCCCTGGTAGAGGCCGATGTCGTTGCCGCTCGGGTCTTTCACTTGGGCGACGCGGGGCATCCCTTCAACGTCCTTGGGTCCGTGCACGTCGGTCGCGCCAGCCGCCAGCGCGCGTTGGTACGCCTCGTCGAGGTCTTCCACGAGAAAGCCGAGATCGGCTGTTCCTGCGCGTTCGGGGTTCGGCCAGAGCTGCATCAGGAAGAAGCTGTCAGATGGCCAGGTCCCGAACGACGCGTTGAGGTGGCGCGGGCCGTCGTGATGGGTTTCCTCCATGAACTCGACTCCGAAGACGTTCGCGTAGAAGCGTTGCGAGGCGTCGAGATCGTTGACCGCGACGTTGACCATGGCGATGCGGCTTCCTCGTACCTCCGGCATGGCGATTCCTTTCTCGATGTACTCGTCGAGCGCGTGGGTCATGTTCGCTAGTCCCTTGGATATTGTTTCCAGTTCCTGTCGGTGTTCGATGAGCACGCTGCGAATCTCGTCTTTGCTGTAATAGCGGTAGTTGGTGCGTTCGTCGGTGAGTGCCGGCTTGAGGAGGTCGATCTCGTCGTAGTGGCGTAGCGCGGGAACCGAGAGACCACATACCAGGGCGAAGCCTCCGATTGTCAGCAGATGGCGGCTGTGGTTCATGCGAGGAGCATGCACTTTCTGACTACCTGAGAGTCAAGGCCTCGTCAGCGACACGGAGTAGCCTGTTCACATGAAGATGTTCACGACTAGGGTCATCAACGGGCGACTCGATGTCCCAGAGGGCGCCGTCGCGGAGGGCGCCGTGGTCACAGTTCTCGTGCCAGATGAGGACGATGAAGGCTTCACGCTCAGTGAGGCCGAGGAGACCGAACTGCTCGCAGCGATCGCCGCGTGCGAGCGCGGTGAGTTTGTGGACGGGTGGCAGTTGCTGCGCGAACTCAAGCGATAGCAGTTGGTTCGTGATGTTCGGATCGCTCCGGGCGCCCAACGTCAGATTCGCGATGCGCTCGATTGGTGGTATCAGAACCGGAAGTCCGCGCCCGACCTCCTCCAATCCGAGCTGGACCGCGCGTTCCGCCTGATCGCTTCGCAACCGCGCATCGGCGCGAGATCGCACGGGAAACGGACGCGCGGCGTCAGGCGCATACACCTTGATCGTGTGCGCTACTCCCTCTACTACCGAGCCACCGGCGCTGTGGAGGTGCTGGCTCTCTGGCATACAAGTCGCGGCGAAGGTCCGCCTATGGACGACCCCGCATGACAACTCGTCCGGGAGCAGACCGTGTTACTCGCTTCGCTCGTTCGCTGCTGCTCAGCGCCAAAAGTCGTTGAATGGACCGCGGCGAAATCAACTGATCGGCTAGTTTTAACCCGAGGGGTCAAGCTGGGTGCCAGATCATCGACCTCGGATGGAACTGGCTCCACGCGAACCAGAAGGCCCGTTGGCCGATAAGCGACTCGGGGCTCCTGTCGGAGCGCGCGGCGAGCCCGCCGGCTCGTAGGCGCAGCTCGACGCCGAAGGCCGCGATCTTCTTCCCCGTGCGGAGCCAGCGATGAGCTTCTTCCATCGGGAAAGCGACCGCCGTACCTTCGGGTGTGACGACGCCGTACACCTCCGTCATACGCGGGAGACGGCCGTCGATGTGTCCGACGGGAAAGATCGGCCCTTGAGCGTCACGACCCTCCAGGGGGTCGGGACCGTACGCACGGCCGCCGATCTCTTCCGCGGTGATCGTCGTCTCCGGATGAGCCCGGCGCCACTCACCCCACCTCGCTATGGATACCGGCGCGCGGTCTAGCGTCACGCCCGCTTCGCGCATGGGCCCCGTCACGGCCTTGCCCGAGAACTGATCGAACAAGGACTCCGTTTGGACGTCGTACATGAGCTTGTTGGATCGGCGCAGCAGACCGGATGTACGCAGCTCGAGTGCTCGTCCCTTCACGTCATCGACGAAGTTCGCGACGACCGATCCGCACAACGTGCAGTACGAGAGGGCGATGCGCCGCCCCCCAATCGAGTCGTTTACGAGCTCGTGCGTCTCCATGACACGCTTTGGGTACGCCCGTGTTTGACTGCCGATCTCCACGGCGAAGACGATGTCGTCGTCGGGGAGCCAGGCACCGTCCCGTCCATCGACCACCGGCGGGTCGACGAGCGCTGATATGGCATCTCTCAAGACGCCACCCCACGTGACATGTCGCCAGTCGATCTCGGCCCGCTCGTCGAAGAAGGGCGCCCATCGCTCGTGAAAGCCAACGAACATAGCGCGCTTCCAACGAAAGTATCCGGGCGGCGCGAAGACGTCTCTACGGAGAAGCTCGTTGGTGTATTCAACCCACGCGACCTCCCGGTCGGGTACCTCGAGCTCGGTGAGACGAGTCAGTGCGCGCAGGAGCTCCGGCGCTTTCGTTTGTCCCTCGTGGAAGCGCAACGCGTCCACGAGGGGCCACGCCACCCGGAGGTCCCCCGACGAGCCGGCCGCGGCGAGGTCACCCCGGAACAGGTAGTCGACTTCGGAGAAGATCTCGTCGAGGTTCTGTTCTACGGCAAGGTCGAGCGGCCGCGAAGAGATGCCGACACCAGTCCTGCGCACATCCGCCGAGCACGACGCGAGCAGGGTGACCGCGACCAGCACCCAGCCGACGAGAGAAACGAGCCGATCAGTCCGCGGCTCGCTCCTCGATCGGCACGAGGTCGATGACCCGCAGCGACCGGTAGCCGGTCTTGATCCATCCATGCCTTTCCATCCCGCCGAGGACCTTCGTCACCGTCTCACGCGCGACGCCGGCCGTTCGCGCGATCTGTTCGTGCGAGACGGCGAGCTTGTGCCGCTTCGAGCCCTCGAGCATCTTCATCAACGCTCGTGCGATGCGCTGCTCGGCGGACCGGAACGCGAGGTCCTCGATCTGGTCCTCAGCCGCCGAGAGCCGCTCTCCCACGATCCGCAGAAGCGTGATCGCGATGTCTGGATGCCGCTCGACCAGACTCGCGAGCTGCGGCTCGCTGATCTTGCAGATGACGGCTTCGGTGGCCGCTTCGGCGAACGTGTTGCGGCTCAGCGCGCCGAAGAGCGGAAGCGTGCCGAACACGTCGCCGGGAGCCAGCGTACCGAGCGTCACCTCCCGGCCGTCACGGGAGAGGCGGTACAGGCGCACGGCCCCCTTCTTGAGGATGTAGAGAAGCTGCTCCTCGGCGCCGGGCGTGACAATCAGACGGCCCTCGTTGGCGGTGAACATAGGGAGCGTCTTCTTGCAGAACTCGAGCTCTTCCTCCGACAACCCCCGGAAGAGGTCGAGCTCGCGGAAATAGCTCAGCGTGTCTGCCATCGGGCCACCCCAACCACGATAGACCGTGGGGGCTGGGGGGCCCGACATCGACTAGCCCGTGAACGTGTTCGGAGCGAGAACGGGAACCGGGCAGTTCACGACGAAGATCTCACCCTTGGTGTCGGGAACCCCTGGGAACTCGTCGAGCTCGCCGTCGTCACGCGCCTTGTGGACCTCTTGTTCCGTCCTCAAGACGCGTGGCTCCCGGCCGTCTTTCCAGGCATACGTCATGTGGTCCCAGTACGGGCTCCACTGAGCGGTACCGGCCGCCGAGTCGAAGACCGACGGCTGGAAGCCCATAGGCCCTGGGCCCTTGATGCCGTTCATGAAGACGTTGGTGCGGCCGGTAGCCTTCGCGTCCGTGGCGTCGGCCAGCTTCGGCGAGTGTCCGAGCTTCATGCCTTCGGCCATAGGCGCCAGCGACACATCCGTGACGATGTAGCGAACGCCCGGGAAGCATTCGTGCAGCTTGAACATCACGCTCATGCCGTCGGTGTCCGGAGCTTCGAGGAGCTGGCCGGGGCCGAGGTACTCCGTGCGGACGTCGTCTACGGGCAGCGCGCCGTCCGACCACTTGACGACGGGCGCGTTGATGACGTTCGAGGTCGGCGTCACCACGAGGTCGCCGGCGCTCTCGGCGGCCAGCACGTCGTCGACGGATTTCAGCTCGCCTGGTGATCCGCTCCACCGCGCGCGGCTGACCCGCCATGCGGGGGTGTAGTCATCGCGGCCGGGCTCCGACGAGAGCACGGTGGCCTGACCGTCGACGCCACCCGAGATCGAATACCACGTCCCCGTGGCGTCGGCAGGGTTGAGTCCGGCCATCTTGGGGACCCATACCAGCTCTTCGTCGCGCGCGAAGCTCTCGTCGGAGGCATCCGTGCGGATGTAGTACACGTCGTTCCCGCCGACGACGCCCTTGTGAAGGCGGAAGGTGACGAAGCCGAAGGCGCCCTGCCACTCGTCGGACGTCAGCGCGAAGTCGAGGACGTCGCCCACGATCACGCGCGCCTCGTCGCCGCC
>JBOGXL010000326.1:0-3008 GCA_050694575.1 Actinomycetota bacterium
CCCCCGAACTAGCGGTTGAAGCTCAACGACGTCACCGGGGCGGTCGCCGACCTCGGCGTGCTCGTCCCGCTGGCGGCGGCGCTGATCCTCGTCAACGGGCTCGATCCTTCCGCCGTGTTCGTGGGGGCCGGGCTCCTGGTGCTCGCGGCGGGAGCGATCTTCCGGATCCCGTTCCCCGTCCAGCCACTGAAGGCCTTGACGGCTGTGGCCGTCGCGAACGAGCTCGGCGCCGACGTGATCAACGCAGCAGGGCTGGAGATCGCGGCGTTCCTCGTCCTGCTGTCGATAGGTCGCGTCGCCGATCTGATCTCGCGCGCCTTCACCAAGCCCGTCGTGCGCGCGCTCCAGCTCGGCGTGGGGATCCTGCTCGTTACGAGCGCGTACAAGCTCGTCGCCCGCCCCCCGGACGTGTTCACAGGAACGCCGTCGTCGCCCTGGCCCGTCGTCCTCGCGGTCGGCGCGGCGATCGTCCTCGCCTTCGCCGCGAAGAAAGGTCAGTACGCGCTCGCGTTGTGCGTCCTTGCCGGAGGTGCCGTCGCCACGTGGTTCGCCGCCGGGCCGACGCTGCAGGGCCCGTCGTTCACGCTGCCCGACATCGGTCTTCCCGCCGCGAGCGCATTCGGCACGGCCTTCGTCCTGCTCGTCATCCCGCAGCTTCCACTCACTTTCGGGAATGCCGTGGTGGCAGTCTCCGACGTCTCGCGCGTGTACTTCGGCGAACGCGCCGCGCGCGTCACACCCACCCGCGTCTGCCTTTCCTGCGGGATCGGCAACGCCGTGTCGGGACTCCTCGGTGGGATGCCGATGTGCCACGGCTCCGGAGGGCTGACGGCGCACGTCCGTCTGGGGGCGACGACGGCGTGGATGAACGCGCTCCTCGGCGGGGCCTTCCTGACTCTCGGCTTCTTCTTCGCCCCTCAGGTCACGGTCTTGCTCGGACTGCAGCCCGTGTGGGCGCTGGCGGCGTTCTTGGGCTACGCGGGACTACGACACGCGTGGCTCGTCGCCGACCTGCGCGGGCTTCGCCTGGGACTGGCGATCGCGGCGGGGGCGGTCGGCGCAGCGACGGGCAACCTCGCCTTCACCCTCGCCATCGGGCTCGTCGGCGACCACCTGGTGCTGCGTCGCCTGGATCGACGGCCTGTCGCGACCCACCGCTAGGGGTCGTCCATCCCTTCCCGCTTCCCACGGCGGTTGTTCTATGCAAAGGTGCGGGCGACAATGGCCGTCGATGAACGTTCGCGGCACGAGCTGCACCGCAAGCTCGAGCAAGCCCTCGGCCCCGACGAGGCCGCCACGCTGATGAGCTACTTGCCTCCCTTCGGGTGGGCCGACGTCGTGACGAAGCGCGATCTCGATGGAGCCGTAGACGGCCTGCGGCACTCGATCATGGCCGATGTCAGAGCCGAGCTCATCGCCCGCGATCGTCATCTGATCAACGTCATCCTCACGGTCGCAGGCGGACAGGTTGCCGCCATGGGTGGCCTGTTCTTCGCCGCAGCGAAGCTGCTCTGACGCCACGTAGAGTCTTCGGCGGCGGCATTTCTGGGCTCGCGCTCGGGATGGGTCTCGCCGGCGAACACCTGAGGCTTCGGCGTACGGCAGCGAACGCCAACTCGTCTTTGCTTCGCGAAGCCTCTAAATAAGGGTCAGCACGTATCCCTATTTACCAGTAACATAGGGATGGGGCAGAAACCCTTTTTAACTGCGGGACAAAATAAGTAGCGATGAGCACAAGAGCAGGCAGATACCAACGGCAGCCGGGCGGCTACCGGGCTTACATCCCAGAGCCATTGCCGCCGGAAGACCTCACGATAGACACCGACATCCAGGCTCTCCTTTCTCGTGCTGATCTGGCTCTCGGGCGCCTCGATGGCGTCGTTGAGCTGATACCCGACCCAGACCGATTCGTCTTGATGTACGTCCGGAGAGAAGCCGTCCTTTCGAGCCAGATCGAGGGAACTCACGCGTCACTCATGGACGTCCTGGAATACGAGGCGTCCGCGGACGGGGCCGAGGCAAGAGTAGACGTGCTCGAGATCCTCAACTACACCCGGGCCATGCAGCACGGGCTCGCCCGACTCTCAGAGCTCCCGCTTGGACGCCGACTGATGTGCGAAGTTCACCGCGTGCTCATGGAGAACGCTAGAGGTGGTGAACCGCAGAAGACGCCAGGGCAGTTCCGCCGATCCCAGAATTGGATCGGTGGCGCATCACCTGCCACTGCCAAGTTCGTTCCACCGCCTCCCGAGATCGTCGACGATACGTTCAGCGAGCTCGAGCGGTTCCTCCACGACCCAACACCGATGCCTGCCCTCATCAAGATCGGGCTCGCTCACGCTCAATTCGAGACGATCCATCCCTTTCTTGACGGCAACGGGAGAACCGGCCGGCTGCTGATCACGTTCTGGCTGACCGAGCAGGGCATCCTGCGACGACCTCTGCTTCATCCGTCGCTCTACCTCAAAGTTCATCGCGACGATTACATCGATCGCCTGCAGGACATCCGAGACCACGGCTCATGGGAAGAGTGGCTGAAGTTCTTCGTTGACGGGCTAGCGCAAGCTGCCACAGAGGCCGCAGATCGCGCTAGGGACATCGTCGCCTTGAGAGAACGTGACCGAGACCGAATAGCACGACGCCTCGGCCGCAGATCCGGCAACGGTCTTCAGTTGCTGGACCACCTTTTCCGACAACCCGTAGTTACGGTTGGGATCGTCCAGCGCTTCCTCGAGGTTTCGCAGCCCACGGCGTCTGGTCTCGTCAACGAGCTGGCCGACATGGGCCTACTTAATGAGATTACCGGCCGACAGCGGAACAGGATCTTCTCGTACGAGGAGTACATTCGGGCGTTCCCCGGCGCAGAAAGCCGACAATAGGCACAGCCCGATCACCGAAAGTTACAGTTCCTTGCGGAGGCGTTTCTGGGCTGGTGCCCGGCCCGGTCTTCAAAACCGGTGCGGCGAGCGATCCTCGCCGGGCGGGTTCGATTCCCGTCCGCCTCCGCT
>JBOGXL010000327.1:0-3650 GCA_050694575.1 Actinomycetota bacterium
GCGCCCTTGAGCGCCGACTCGGAGAACAGGATCCCGTTGTTCGCGACGATACCGACGGGGAAGCCGTGCAGGTGCGCGAACCCACAGACGAGCGTATCTCCGTAGAGCTGCTTGAACTCGTGGAACCTGGATCCGTCCACGATCCGTGCTATGACTTCCCGCACGTCGTATGGGACACGCGGATCGCTCGGCACGATGCCGTAGAGCTCGCTCGGGTCGTACTTCGGCGGCTCCGGCTCCCGGTGGTCAGGCGGCAGGGTCTTCCGGCGGTTGAGGTTCGCGACGATCTCCCTGACGATCTCGAGCGCGTGCACGTCATCGAGCGCGTAGTGATCGACGACGCCCGACCGTCGCGCGTGGAGATCGGCGCCGCCGAGCTCCTCCTCCGACACCTCGGCCCCCGTGGCCGCCTTCACGAGGGGCGGACCGCCGATGTAGATGTGACCCTGCCCTTTGACGATCACGGTCTCGTCGGACATCGCGGGGACGTAGGCACCGCCGGCCGTGCACATCCCGAGTACGGCGGCGATCTGCGGGATCCCGCGGGCCGAGAGCGTGGCTTGGTTGAAGAAGATCCGTCCGAAATCGTCCCGGTCCGGGAAGACCTCGTCCTGCAAGGGCAGGAATGCGCCGCCCGAGTCCACGAGGTAGACGCACGGGAGGTTGTTGTGCAGCGCCACCTCCTGCGCGCGCAGGTGCTTGCGCACGGTCATCGGGAAGTACGTCCCGCCTTTGACCGTCGCGTCGTTACAGACGATCACGCACTCGGTGCCGGAGATGCGTCCGACGCCCGTGATGATCGACGCACCGGGTGCTGCGTCGTCGTATAGGCCGTGCGCTGCCAACGGCGACAGCTCGAGGAAGGCGGTGCCCGGATCGAGCAGCCGTTCGACACGATCTCGCGGGAGAAGCTTGCCGCGACCCAGGTGCTTCTCGCGCGCCTTCTCGGGTCCGCCGACGGCCGCTCGAGCCGTCTGCTCGGCGAGGTCGGCGACGAGCGCCTCCATGGAAGCGCGGTGCTCCTTGGATGCGTCGGAGCCGGGATCGAATCGCGTTTCGAGAGCCGGAGCCATGGCGTGCTCATCGTATCGACGGGGGCCGTGCCATCATCGGCGGGTGAGCGAGGCAGACACCTCGGCCAGAGCGATCGAGGATTCTGCTCTCGCCGCCTACCTCGAGACCGATTACGTGGGCGCAGCCGATTCCTACGAGCGTGCCTTCTCGTCGTACAGAGCCGAGGGCGATGTCGCCGGCGCGGTCCGTTGCGCCCGGATGCTCGCTTGGATCCACGGCAATGTCCTCGGCGACTGGGCACTGCAGAACGGATGGGTCGGGCGCGCATGCTCGCTCTTGGAGGGGGCCGAGGAGGGGACTCCCGAGCGCGGATGGCTGGAGCTGCTTCTTGCCGAAGGCGAGACTGATCCCGCTAGCCGTCAGGAGCGCCTTCGTCGGGCTCTCGAGATCGGCCGTTCCTCGGGTGACGCCAACATCGAGTTCGAGGCTCTTGGTTGGCTCGGTCTGACCGACGTCTTTGCGGGTCGCCTCAAAGGGCTCACGCTCCTGGATGAAGCACTGACCGCGGTCTCGGCTGGGGAGGTCGACGACCTGGGTGTCATCGAAGGCTCGTTCTGCGGGATGCTCTGGGGCTGCGAGATCGCACAGGACGTCCCGCGTGCAGAGCAATGGATGCGAGCGGCCGAAGAGATCCGCCGCCGCCACAACCTCACGGCGATGGCATCATTCTGCCGCTCGCACTACGGGTCGATCCTCACCTCTGCGGGGCGCTGGCCGGAGGCGGAGACCGAGCTCCTCGAGGCGGTCCGGATGTTGCAGGGCGATTCGCGAATGAAGGTTAACGCGCTCGTCCGGCTTGCGGATCTGAGAGTCCGACAGGGACGTTTCGAGGAAGCGGCACAGCTTCTCGAGGGGCTCGACACGCATTCCGATGCGCTTCGTCCGCTTGCGGCGCTCCATCTCGCGAGGGGGAACGTCGAGCTGGCTCGTGACAGGGTCGATCGAGCCCTCGGCGCTCCGATCGAGGAGTCCAGCGACGCTCCGCTGCTGTCCCTTCTCGTGGACATAGCGCTCGAGAGCGGTGATGTCGGTGACGCGACTCGAGCCGCTGAGCGCCTTGCGGTACTCGCTCGGGAGCAAGGAGGTCACTACGTGCGTGCGCTTGCCGCGCTCGCGCGGGGCCGGGTCTGCATCGCTTCGGGAGATGAGGGGGCACGCAGATGTCTCGATGAGGCCCTCATAGAGTTTGCACAGGCGCAGACGCCGTTGGAGCTCGGCCGCACCCGGTTGGAGCTCGCGCGTGCCCTCAGTGCGGACCGTAGTGAGGTAGCGGTAGCTGAGGCCAAGTCGGCTCTAGAGGCGTTCGAAAAGCTCGAGGCCGCGCGGCACGCCGATGCCGCAGCCGCCCTCTTGCGCACTCTGGGCGCCCCGATCCGCACAGGCCCCAAGGGCCTCGGCGCCCTCACCAAACGGGAGGCCCAGGTGCTTGAGCTGCTAGGTCACGGTCTCTCCAACCCTGAGATCGCCGACCGTCTGTACATCAGCCGCAAGACGGTTGAACACCA
Organism: Actinomycetota bacterium; assembly: GCA_050694575.1. GTDB lineage: Bacteria > Actinomycetota > JAICYB01 > JAICYB01 > JAICYB01 > JBOGXL01. The sequence goes on from JBOGXL010000327.1 coordinate 2,580, forward strand.
CGTGGGCAACGTGCTGTCCAAGCTCGGTCTGCGCGGCCGGGCGGAAGCGGCTGCCTTCGCCGCTCGGGCGAAGACCGGCTCGTAGATAGGGGACCTCCCGGATACTTCCGCGCCGGCTCTACGCCATGATCCGCCCATCGAAAGGAAAGGGAGGACGGGGATGGCGAACAACGGTTATGACGCGATAGTCGTGGGCGCCCGGTGCGCAGGATCGCCCACCGGCATGCTGTTGGCCGGCAAGGGCTACAAGGTCCTCGTCGTCGACAGCGCGACATTCCCGAGCGACACGATCTCGACGCACCTCGTGCATCCTCCAGGCGTCGCGGCGCTCGACCGCTGGGGCTTGCTCGACCGGGTAGTAGCGACCGGTTGTCCACCGCTCCACACCTACCGATTCGATTTCGGCCCGGTGAAGATCGCGGGCTCACCGGGAACCGACGACCATCCTGTCGCCTACGCTCCCCGGCGGACGGTGCTCGACAAGATCCTCGTCGACGCCGCCGATGAAGCGGGGGCCGAAGTACGGGAGGGCTTCACCGTCGAAGGCGTCGAGATCGAGGACGGTCGGGTCGTCGGGATCCGCGGACATGGGCGGGACGGGAAGACGGTTACCGAGCGGGCCGGCGTCGTGGTGGGTGCGGACGGCCGCCACTCTCGCATCGCCGAGGCCGTCGAGCCGGAGCAGTACCACGATGCCCCACCGATCCTTTGCGGCTACTACACGTACTGGAGCAACTTCCCGCACGACGGAAGCTTCGAGGTTCACGCGCGTGCCGAGCGCGGCTGGGCCGTCATGCCCACAAACGACGATCTCACGCTCATCGTCGGGGGCTGGCCCATGGCGGAGTTCGAGGCGAACCGCCACGACGTCGAAGGCAACTACATGAAGATGTTCGAGCTCGAGCCGGAGTTCGCCGAACGGCTGCGGGGAGCCACGCGGGAGGCGCGGTTCGTCGGGACGAACGTCGCCAATTACTTCCGCAGGCCGTTCGGGCCGGGCTGGGCGCTCGTGGGCGACGCCGGGTACAACAAGGACTTCATCACGGCGCAAGGCATCACGGACGCCTTCCG
>JBOGXL010000328.1:0-5240 GCA_050694575.1 Actinomycetota bacterium
TGCGCGGCGCATGCCGAGGAGCAGCAGTGTTTGGTTCGCGCTGTCGGTGACGGAGTGGATGCTCTCGGCGAGCATCGACGCCGACCCCGTCACGGCGAACGCGACGAATTTGGAGACGGCGATCGCGAGGTTCGCGCCGAGCGCGGCAACCGTCGCGCGGGTTCCGCCCTCCGCCGCCAAGGACGCTAAGTGGAGTAGCGGGACCCGGAGAGCACGTTCAGCTTCTCGAGCCGGTGCTCGGAGTCGACGTAGCGGATCGTCCCGGAGCGCGACCGCATCACCATCGATTGCGTGAACGCTTTGCCGGGTGCGTAGGAGACGCCTTTGAGCAGCCGCCCGTCGGTCACTCCCGTGGCCGCGAAGAAGACGTTGTCGGACGCGGCGAGGTCGTCGATAGTCAGGATGCGGTCGAGGTCGTAGCCCGCATCCTTGGCTCGAGAGCGCTCGTCGTCGTTGCGCGGCCAAAGGCGGCCCAGCATGTAACCACCGAGACACTTGACGGCACACGCCGCGATGACGCCTTCGGGCGTCCCCCCGATGCCCATGAGCAGGTTGACCCCGCTCTTGTCGCTGGCGGCATTGATCGCGCCGCCTACGTCGCCATCGGTTATGAGGAACACGCGGGCGCCGGCCGTCCGGACCTTGGCGACGAGCTCCTCATGGCGAGGGCGATCCAGGATCGTAACGGTCACCTCGGCGGGCTTCACCCCGAGCGCCTTTGCCACTCGGTCCACGTTCTCCTCCGGCGGAGCGTCGAGATCGACCACCTCGGCCGCCTCATGCCCACACACGAGCTTGTCCATGTAGACGCACGGGCCCGGATCGAACATCGTCCCGCGCTCGGACAGAGCGACGACCGACACGGCGTTGCCCTGGCCACGCGACGTAAGGCCGGTCCCGTCGACGGGGTCGACGGCGACGTCGACCTCCGGGCCGTTGCCGTCGCCGATGTGCTCACCGTTGTACAGCATGGGAGCCTCGTCCTTCTCGCCTTCGCCTATAACGACCGTCCCATCGACGCTCACCGTCGCGAGCATGTGGCGCATGGCATCCACGGCTGCCTGGTCCGCGGCTTCCTTGTTCCCGCGGCCGATCCAGCGGCCCGCTCCCAGCGCCGCCGCCTCGGTGACACGGACGAGCTCCATCGCGAGGTTGCGATCGGGGGCGTCGTTGGTGTTGATGTTGGTCATCGGTGCCTCCTGAAGGCTACTTCGCGTCGCCACGGCCGTTGAGCCCCGGGAAGACGCGACCGCCGCGCGCCAGGTGCGTCGACAACGGCCAGCGTCGCTGTGGTGGTATCCACCGTCGGAGATCGGTGAGCCCGACGCGACGTTGCGTCCATCCGGCGAGTTTCCACAGGGCCGGCCGAGCGAGATCGTCCTCACGACGTAGGAGCTCCTCGACGGCGGCGAGGATCGCCGCACGGTCTTCGGTTCCCGGATCCGGCGTGATCCGAGGAGCGTGATCGCCTTTCACGACTGGAAGCCTAGTACGCGGCGGGTTCGTCCTGGGCGCAAGTCAGGCGCCCAGCATGTCGCGCTCCCGAAGCCATCGTCTGATGAGCACGGCTCCGGCGCCGGCGGCTATGGACACGGGCAGACCGATGGCCAGTCGCCACCATGGTTTCGCCGGTCCCGCCTGTTCGGCGGGTGCGGCGAGCGATGTGTCGGCGAGCGGCGTGACGGCCGCCGGAGTTCCGGTTGCGAGCGCCGTCGACGAGGGTGGGAAAGTGGGTTGCGCCTCGAACCCGGCTCCGGACGTGCCGAACGGCGGGGCAGGTGCGAACGACGCCGCGGGCGTCGGCGTCGGCCGGGTGGCGGTCGTTCCGGCCGCCGCCGAGGCGACCAACCGCGCTCCGGCGAAGGTCACCTGGAAGGCGACTGACTGCTGCTGTTCGTTGACCTCGACCAGCGGGACGATCATCAAGGACGTCGACCCGCCGCCGAGCAGCGATCCGACGTCGGCCGTCCACGTGCCGTCCGCGTTCCGGCCGAGCGCGACGGCGGCGTCGGCGCAATCCGCGGTGGGGGCATCGGCCCACGGCCCTGGGTTCGCGGGCTGCCAGTTGTCGTTCGTCGGGCACGCCTGCACGCGCGCGACGTCCCCGAGCACCTGCTCGGCTTCGAGCAGTTGCAGGAGGGCCGTGGTGAGCGGAGCCGCCTTCACATCGACGCGGAGGGCGGCGACGCTCTGGGGCGCGTTCGGCAGCAGCGCGACCTCGAAGCTTCCCGCCGGCAGCTCCGTGGCCCCGGGGCGTTGCGACCACCAGCCGACCGCCGTGATCGTCGCCGCCTCGGCCGACTTCGCCGCCGGCGCGATCGCGATGACGAGCCCCGCGCACGCGACGGCGATGCTGAGGGTCCGGCGCATCTCAGCGAGCGGTTGCCTTTGGCTTTGGTTTCGCTCTGGAAGGGGCGCGACCCCGCGCCGGCTTCGTCCTTCTCCGGGCCCGGACCGCCCGGCGGCCCGACCGTCGTATAGCTGCCTCAGAGGAGCCGAGGTATCCCTCGACGACCGCCGGGTGGTGGATCACCATCTCGGGATCGCCGCGCGCGACTATGCGACCAAGTTCCAGCGCAACAAGCTCGTCGGACACCGCCGTCACGAGCGGGATGTCGTGCTCGATCACGATCAGCGCGGCGCCCGTTCTGTCCCGGATATCGACGAGCACCGGACCAAGCGCTTCCGTCTCCCGTTGGGCGAGGCCCGAAGACGGCTCGTCGAGCAGGAGGACCTTCGGGTCGTGCGCGAGCGAACACGCAAGATCGACGATGCGGCGGGTGCCGGTGGACAACTCCCCGACGAACTTGTCCGCGAAGGCCTCGAGGTTGAGCAGCTCGATGAGACCGTCGACCTCCGCGCTCACCTGTCGTTCCGAGAGACGCACAGCGGGGGACATCAGGAAGGCGGCGATGGGATCGCGAACCTTGATGTGACGATCGAGAGCCGTCGCGATCGTCTGGCGAACGGTCATCGCCGGGAACAGCAAGGCGTCCTGGAAGGAGCGACCCAGGCCGAGCACGGCCCGCTCGTCGGGCGTGCGCTCCGTTACCTCGGCCCCCTCGAGCAGGATCGTCCCCGACGACGGCGCCACGAAACCCGAGATCATGTCGAAGACCGTCGTCTTCCCGGCGCCGTTCGGGCCGATGATCCCCAAGATCTGATGCTCGCGGACGTCGAGTGAGACCTCATCCACGGCTCTGATCCCGCCGAAGCTCGCGCTCAGCTCACGCGTCTCGAGGACGACGCCGTGCTCGCGTCCGCACGTCGTGCACACGGCCACGAAAGGCGACTTCTCCACCTCGGCGAGCGCCGAGCTGCGGCGCGCTCGGTCGCTTAGGAACACCGCACGGAGCAGATCGGGACGGTCGAGGAGTGCGGTCGTCGAGCCGTGGAACCGGACCTCGCCCTTCTCGAGGAAGACGGCCCGCTCGGCGAGCGTCACAGCGATGTTCACGGATTGCTCGACGAGGACGACGGCCGTGCCGCTGGCGTTGATGGCGCGGACGATGTCCAGGAGGCGTTCGACGACCACCGGCGCCAGACCGAGGGAAAGCTCGTCGATCATGAGCACCTTCGGTTTGGCGAGGAAGACCTGGCTCAGCGTCAGCATCTGTTGCTCGCCGCCGGAGAGGTTGCCGGCCTTCTGCGTCCAGCGTTCCCGGAGCGGCGGGAAGTACCCGAGCACCTGCTCGGTCGCTTCCCTGACGTAGTCCTGGTCCTTCCGGAAGAGCCAGGCGGCGAGGCGGAGATTCTCCTCGACGGTGAGGGTTGGGAAGACGCCGCGAGCGCCGGGCATGAGGGCGATGCCGCCCGCGACGGTTTCGTTCGGGCCGGCCTTCGTGATGTCACGGTCCTCGTAGGTGATCGATCCGCCGACCGGTGCGATGAGCCCGGAGATCGCGGAGAGCAGCGTCGATTTACCGGCGCCGTTCGTGCCGAGCAGGGCGACGATCTCTCCCGGTTGGACGTGGAAATCGACGCCGAACAGCACCTGCGCTTTGCCGTAGGCAACGTCGAGGTCTTTCACCTCGAGGAGTGCATCCTTCGGAACGCGTTCCGGCGATGCGCGGCCGACCGGTTTGGACTCGGAGGTGTCCTCGAGCACCCGGACGTCGGCGAGGAGGCTCGGGACGACGATGTCCCTCCTGCGTGCCACCCAGCGCAGCAGGGAATCGCGGATGTCGTAGATGATCCCGCCGAACCCGGCCGGGAACACGAGCAAGATGAAGAGCACGCCGACGCCTGTGGCGAAGAGCCGCGTCTCGGGCACGCGTGTCAGCGGGGAGAACTCGATGATCGTCTGGTACGCGGCACCGATGATCGCTCCGGGGATGGAGCCGAGACCGCCGATCACGGCCACGCTGAAGATGCGCAGGTTCTGCGGAGACTCGAGCACGGTATTGCTCAACCCGTGCTGGTGGTAGAAGAACACGCCTCCGGCGAAAGCCGCGACGAAGCCGGCGAGAGCGAACGCCGTCAGCCGGGCCCGGAGCGGGTTGATGCCGAACGACTCCGCAGCGCGTGGGTTGTCGCGACTGGCGACGAGGGCCCGGCCCGTGCGGCTGTGACGCAGCGACCAGACCGACCCCAGCACGAGCGCCGTCGCGAAGAGGACGAAGTAGTAGAAGGAGTACTCGGACTCGAGATCGAACTTGTTGAAGAGGACGCCTCGGTTGACTCTGAAGGCTTCGTCGGGGACGAGCCAGGGGAAGAATTCCTCGTTGATGAAGTACGTGCCGGTCGTGATGGCGAAGGCGAGTGTCGTGACGGCGAGGAAGAGCCCGCGGATCCGCAGCGCCGGGATCCCGATCACGACGGCAACGACCGTGCCGACGAGGCCCGCGACGAACAGCGACAGGAAGATGTTCTTGCCCTGTTGTGCCAGCGACCCGGCGACCGACGCACCGAACGCAGCGAAGGCGAGGTGACCGAGACTGATCTGGCCGGCCCACCCGGTGAGGACGACGAGTGACAAGAGGATCATCGTCGAGATCAGTCCGGCCCCGAACAGGTTCACGGTGCTTTGCTTCAGGCCGAGCGGGAGGAACAACACCGCGACCGCGAGAGCCGTCATGAGCGCGATGCCTGTCCAGCGCACTATCGGGAGCCTCACGAGCTCGCGGGGGATCGGACGCACCTCGCGGATGGCCGTCCACGTCGAGATGCCGGCTTCTTCCGCTCGCGACCCGCGGCCGCGTCGTTGCAGGAGCAGGGCGCCGATGATCACGAAGAACATG
>JBOGXL010000329.1:0-3703 GCA_050694575.1 Actinomycetota bacterium
TGGTCCGGCTCTCGGGGATCTCGTCGCCCGGCTCGAGCTCCCGGGCCGAGGGCTCGTCCGGGATGCGCAGCTCGATGAACTTCTCGCCGAAGAGCGTCTTCGCCCGGACGGCGGCCTGGACGTTGTCGGGGATCTCCTGCTCCTCGAACAGCCGCAGACCGACGCTGGCCTTCCCGGTGCGCTCGACCTCGATACGGGAGACCGAGCCGACGAGAACACCACGCAGCTTAACGTCGCTTCCGGAGCGGAGCAGTTGTCCGGCACGCGCGAAGCGCGCCGTCACCTCATAACCAGGGAGGAACGCTCCGCCCAGATAGAGCGCGAGGAAATAGATGAGCGCCACTATCGCGGCAAGAGCGGCCAGACCGATGAGTGCGCTCGAACGTCGGGAGGTCACTCTCCTATCCCGCGATCCGCACCGTCTCGCCGGTGCCCCAGAAGATCGCCGACATCAGCAGGTTGACGATGTTGATCGCGACTATCGACGTCCGGATGGCGCGCCCGACGGCCACGCCCACACCCGCCGGGCCGCCGCTCGCGTAGAAGCCGTAGTAGCAGTGGATGAGGACGACGATGACGGCGAAGATCAATGCCTTGGCGAGGGAGTAGATGATGTCGGTTGTCGGTAAGAACAACGTGAAGTAGTGGGCATACGTCCCCCCCGATAGCCCGAGGTAGTTCACCACCATGAAGCGGGTAGCGACGTAGGACGAGAAGAGCGAGATGAGGTAAAGCGGGATCACGGCTACGATGGCGGCGATGATCCTCGTCGACACGAGGTAAGGGATCGGTCGGACGGCCATGACCTCGGTGGCGTCGATCTCGTCGGAGATGCGCATCGCGCCGAGCTCGGCGGTGAACCCGGCTCCCACCTGCGCGGCCAGCGTGATACCCGCGATGAGCGGCGTGATCTCGCGCGTGTTCGCGAACGCGGATACGAAGCCGGTGAAGGCCTCGGCGCCGATGAGCTCGAGGCCCTTGAACCCCTCGAGGCCGACCTGGGTGCCGGTGAAGAAGGCCATGAAGAAGATGACGCCGGCCGTGCCCGCGCCGGCCACGAGCGCACCGGCGCCTATCGTGATGTCGGAGATGTGCCGGAAGATCTCGCCGCGCCGGCGCAGCGCGAAGGGGATGTCGAGGAGCGCACGGACGTAGAAGTTCAGGTGCTCGCCGAGGACGCTCAGCCCCCGGACGACGCCGTCGCCGATCCCCTGCAGAACCCGGATCGGCGCCGCGGCCCTCTCGAGAGTTACATCAGCCATCCGACTCTTGCGCGCTCCCGCGCGCTCCCTTTCTCATCGGGGGGCGGCCGTGCTTCGCACGGCAGCTCCGCTTCGCTCCGCGGCCCCCCGAACCCCCCAAACCCCGGGCCCCCGAACCCCCCAAACCGCTCATGCGAACTTGGCGGGGACGAGGGCGAAATATATGGCTGTCATCACGAAGTTCGCGACGAAGATCAGCAGGAACGAGACGACTACGGCGCGGTTCACGGCTTCGCCGACGCCCTTCGGGCCGGCCTTGCAGTACATGCCGAAGTACGCCGCAACCATCGCGACGACCAGTCCGAACACGCCCGCCTTCATCAAAGCGACGTAAAGGTCGGCCGGCTGTGCGAGCAGCGAGAAGGAGGCGAGGTAGGCGCCCGGCGTCCCGCCTTGGACCAAGACGTTGAAGACATAGCCACCGGCGACACCGGCCACCGAGACGAACCCGTTGAGCAGGACGGCGACCACGACGGCCGCAAGTATGCGCGGGACGATCAGCCGGTGGATGGGATCGACGGCGAGGACCTCCATCGCCGCGATCTCGTCGCGGATCCGCCGGGAGCCGAGGTCGGCCGTCATAGCCGATCCGCCCGCCCCGGAGATCAACAGCGCCGTCGCGATGGGAGCGGCTTCACGCACGACGGCGAGGACCATCGCGGCGCCCGTCTGCGATTGGGCGCCGAGTTGGCGCGAGACGTTGCCGACCTGGAGCGCGATGGTGGCGCCGAAGGCGATCGACACGAGGATGACCGGCACGATCGAAACGCTGACGATGAACCAGGAGATGTGGAGGAACTCGCCGAACGGCCATGGACGACGGAAGAACACGCGGAAGGCATCGAGGGTGAGCGCGAACATGTTGCCCGCCGGGACGAGCAGGACCTCGCGCAGTCGGTTCACGATGCGCGGCGGCGGGTACGAGCCGCCTTCTTCCTCCTCACGCCGCCGGCCGCCGGAGCATCGCCCTCGGCTGCGTCCTTCTCCTCCGACATGCCGATCGGCCCCTCCGTCGACCCGGTGAGGAACTGCCTCACGACGCTCTCCGAGGACGACAGCATCTCTTTCCGCGGGGCGAACTTCACCAGGTGGCGAGCGAAGATCAGTCCTATGTGGTCGGGGATGGTGCGTGCCGTGTCGATGTGGTGCGTAACGATGATGATCGTGGGCCCCAATCGCTTCTTGAGGTCCACGGTGAGCAGGTTGAGGAAGGCCGTCCGGACGGGATCTAGGCCGGAGTCGGGCTCGTCGAACAGCAGGATCTCGGGCTCGAGGACCAACGCTCGCGCGAGCCCCGCGCGCTTCTTCATACCGCCGGAGATCTCCGCCGGGTACTTCTTCTCGGCTCCCTGGAGGCCGACGAGCTCGAGCTTCTCCTGAACCAGACCTCGGATGCTGCCCTCGGAGAGGTCGGTGTGCTCGCGAAGCGGGAACGCGACGTTGTCCTGGATCGTCATCGACCCGAACAGCGCACCGTCCTGGAAGAGGACACCGAACTTCTTGCGGACCGCGAACAGGTCCTTCTCGTTGAGCTTCGGGATGTCCTTGCCGTCGACGAAGACGCTCCCCGCCGTCGGGCGCAGCAATCCGATGAAGTGCTTGAGGAGCACGCTCTTGCCCGTCCCGGACGGGCCGAGGATCACCGAGATCTCACCCTTGGGGATATCGAAGGTGATGTCCTCCCATATGGTCTGTGTGCCGAACCGTTTCGTCAGACCGACGATGGAGATCGCGGTGTCCGGCATGGGGAGTCATTCTAGGACCGGCGCCGCCGCCGTAAGCAAGAACGGCGCTTGCAGTTGTTAGCGCAGAAAGTCCGTCGCGACCTCGACGAACTCGTTCATCCGTTCGTAGGGGGCCATATGGCCAGCGTCGGGTATGAACGCGGCTCGGCACTCCGGGATCTTCGCGGCGAAGTCGTCGGCGTACTGCGGGGGAGTGAGCTTGTCCTTCTCGCCCCAGACGACGAGTGTCGGCGCCTTGATCCGGCGCAGCCGCCTGACCAACCCGCGATCCGGCAGAGGCCACATGTACTTCCCGAGCGTGATCAGCCCGGGCAGAACGCGCAGGAGCATCGCGGTCATGGGATCGGTGTCGGCAGGAAGGTCGTCGGCGCCTTTGGCCATGGCGGTCATCGCCGCCGTGACGTCGGCCGAGGTCGGATCGCCCCACAAGAGCTCTTGGATGCCGAAGGGGAAGGCCGTGAACATGTCCACGACCGGGTAGTCGTCGTTCCACAGACCCACCGGCGATGCGAGCACGAGCTTGGTGACGCGGTCGGGGACGTGCGCGGCGAGCTCGGCCGCCACCATCCCCCCGAAGGAATGACCGACCACCTTCGCACTGGTCAGTCCCAGCCGGTCGAAGAGCTCGTCGTGGTAGAGAGCGAGGTCGTGCACATCGCGCAGCTCGTCCAGGTCATCGGGGTCGACGAACCCGGG
>JBOGXL010000330.1:0-4701 GCA_050694575.1 Actinomycetota bacterium
TCTCCGATCCCGGCCAGAAGCTTGATGGCCTCCGTCGCTTGGATCGTGCCGACGGTTCCGGCCAGCACTCCGAACACGCCCGCCTGCGCGCAATCGGGAACGGAGCCGGGAGGCGGAGGGGACGGGAAGATGCACCTGTAGCACGGCGAGTCGTCCCGGCGGGGGTCGAAGGTCGTCACCTGGCCCTCGAACTGGAATATCGCGCCGCTGACGAGGGGCTTGCCGCGCAGGTAACACGCGTCGTTGAGGAGATAGCGAGTCGGGAAGTTGTCGCTCCCGTCGACGACGACATCGAAGTCCTCGAGGATGCGGAAGGCGTTCGAGCCGTCCAGCCGCTCGTTGATCTCGACGATCTCGACGTCGGGGTTGATGCCGCGGAGAGTCTCGGCCCCCGAAGCGGTCTTGGGCCGGCCGACGTCGGCGGTGCCGTGCAGGACCTGACGCTGGAGGTTGGTGATATCGACCTCGTCGAAGTCCAGGAGCCCTATCGTCCCGACGCCGGCGGCTCCGAGGTACAAGGCGACGGGAGAGCCGAGCCCGCCGGCGCCCACGACGAGGACCCTGGCGTCGAGGAGCTTGCGCTGCCCGGCGCCGCCGACCTCGGGAAGGATGATGTGCCGCGCGTACCGGTGAACCTGCTCGTCGGTGAAGTCGCTCATCCGCGAACCTCGAGCTCGATCTCGTCCACCTTGCCCTCGTGGATCTGGAAGCCGCGGAGGGCCGGGCTGTCCGCGTCGCGCAGGGAGACGATCAGGTAGACGGCCTCCGGGTAGTACGCGAGTTGGACGTCCGTGGCCGACGGGTAGGCGGGCGACCGGGTGTGTGAGTGGTAGATCGCGACGAGCTCCAGGCCCTGGTCCTCGATGTCGTTGAAGACCCGCAGCTGCTCGGCCGGGTCCATCCGGTATATGACGGGCGACCGCTCGGCGTTGGCCATGCGATAAAGCTTGGTCGCTTCACCGTTCGTCCCGGCCAACAGGCCACAGGCTTCGTTCGGGTGTTCCGAACGGGCCTGGTCGATGATGGCGTCCGCGAAGCCCTTCGGGATGCGCATGACCCATGATAGTTGCGGCGCTCAGCCGACCGGCTCGATGAGGACGCCCACGTTGCGCTCGCCCCAGTCGGCCGCGATGCCGACGACGACCCTCCCCGGTCCGAGCCTGCGCGCCTGCGCGCGGGCCGCGATGAGGACCGCGCCCGTCGAGGGGCCGAAGAAAAGCCCGAACTCCCGGCCGAGCTCACGCACGGCCTCGTGCGCCTCCCACCACGGGACGGGATAGACCTCGTCCACGAGCTCGCGTCTCAGAAGCGTCGGGACGAACCCCGGCCCGATCCCCGGGATCCGATGGGGGCCGGGCTTGCCTCCGGAGAGCACGGGCGACTCGGCCGGCTCGACGGCGACGACCACGCAGCTCGGATCCTTCGACTTCAGGACGTCGGCGCACCCGGAGATCGTCGCTCCGGTGCCGACGCCGGCGACGAAGGCATCGACGTGCCCGTCGCACTGCTCCCACAGCTCCTCAGCCGTGGCGCGATGGGCCCGGACGGCCGCCGGATTGGCGAACTGGCGCAGGACGAACGCGCCGTCGCGTGCCAGCCGGTCGGCGTGCGCGATGGCGCCGGACATCCGTTCGCTCGGATCCGTGAGGACGAGCTCGACCCCGAGGGTCTCAAGGTTCGCCTTGCGCACGTCGGGCATGTCCGACGGAGCGACGACGACGACCTTGTGCCCCTTCGCCGGGCCGATCACGGCCAGCGCCGTCGCCGTGTTCCCGGACGAGGCCTCGACTATCGGTTTGTCCGCGGTCAGCACGCCGCGCGCCTCGGCGTCGGAGATCATCGCCAGCACGGCGCGATCCTTGATGGACCCGGACGGATTGTCCCCTTCTACCTTCAGACGGATCTCGGCGCAGCCGGGCTCGGCACCCAGGGACACCATGACCGTGTTCCCGACGACCTCGAGGACGCTCGTCACCACCGGCGCGAGCTCGTCCCGGGCCGGGACGGCCTTGGGGGTCATGCGACGTCGCCGGTGACCGTGATCGTCCCGGGGGGGCCTTCCGTGACCGTTCCGACGACGGCACACGCGAGCTCACCGGACAGGGCGCCGAGCAGCTCGTCCAGCCGGTCGGGCGCACAGGCGGCCAGTAGCCCGCCCGACGTCTGAGCGTCGGACAGAAGGTGGCGGGTCAGGTCCGACGCACCGTTCCACGAGACGGCGTCCGAGACGGCGTCGAGGTTGCGCACGGTGCCGCCGGGCACGTTGCCGGACTCGGCGAGCTCGCGGACACCGGTCAGCAGCGGCACGGCCGGCGCGTCGATTGTCCCGGCCGCCCCCGAGGCCTTCAGCATCCGATGGAGGTGGCCGAGCAACCCGAAGCCCGTGACGTCCGTGCACGCGCTCACGCCGGCGGCGACGAGAGCCGACGAGGCCGTGTCGTTGAGACGCGTCATGGACGCTACGGCTGCGTCCACCGCCGCTTCGGGCGCCACATCGCGCTTGATGGCCGTGGTGATCACACCCGTGCCTATCGGCTTGGTCAGCACGAGGACGTCTCCGGGCTTCGCGGCGTCGATGGTCATCAGCCGCCGGGGGTCGGCCCGGCCGACGACGACCATCCCGTACTTCGGTTCCGGATCGTCCACGGTGTGGCCGCCGACGACGAGGAAGCCTCCGGCTTCGGCGACGGATCGTCCGCCGCGAAGGACGTCGGCCAGGAGCTCGAGCGGGATCGTCTCGCGGGGCCACGCGGCGATGTTCAGGGCGACGAGCGGGCGACCGCCCATGGCGTACACGTCACTGGCGGCGTTGGTCGCCGCGATCTGTCCCCACACGAAAGGGTCGTCGACGAGCGGGGTGAAGAAGTCGAGCGTCAGGACCATCGCGTCGGTATCGGAGATCTTGACGACGGCGGCGTCGTCGGCTTCGTCGAGCCCGACGAGCACGTCGGGGTGGGTCGCCTGGGGGCCGAGAAGATCGAGGACCTGGGAAAGATCGCTCAAGCCCAGCTTGCACGCGCATCCGGCACCGTGTGAGAACGACGTCAGCTTGATGCGCTCGTTGAACTTGCCCATCACGCGTCAGTGTAAGCGGCCGGGTGCGCCGCGTTGTCGGTGCCGTAGGGTAACGTCCTCGATGTAGTCCGTTCCAAGACCCCTCCCCGACTTCCCTTCCCGCGCCGTCTCCCCTCGGCTCGGCAACCACTTCCCCAAGAGACGAAGGGAGTCGAACGCTGATGCCTCGGAAAAGATCCGTCGCGATCATCGCGGCAACCGTCCTCGCAACACTTGTCATCGGACCGACCGCCGGCGCGTGGCATTTCGGCGCCGAGGGATGGCGCCATCAGCACTACAAGTACCCGCCTCGGCCCAGCGGCTACAGCCAGATCGTGAGTGTCTTCGGACAGCCCTGCAACAGCCAGGTCAACGACAACAGGACCGCCTGGGTAGCCGCCGACAATGGGGTGAGCTATCCCGTCTACTACCACTTCAAGCTCGGCGGCTGGGGCACGCACTACGGTGGCCACAACCGTTACGACATGTCATCGAACCTCAACCAGGACGTCCGGGGACACATCCGCAACGACCACCGGGCCGGATACATCAAGCGCGGCATCTACGGCTACAACTGCCGACGCATCTCGGGGTCGTCGAAGTGGTCGACGCATGCCTGGGGGATAGCCGTGGACATCAACTCCGCCTACGAGCACTCCCCCGGCCACTACCACTGCCACTCGATCCCGTCGTCTGTGTCCAACATCTGGAAGGCGCACAACTGGAAGCACGGGGTCGACTTCGGTGACTGTATGCACTTCCAGTACGCCATCAATTACTAGAGAGGAGCTCGTGATGTCGAAGAGGAAGTCCACCATCGTCGTCGCGGTTGCTGCCGTGCTCATGTCGAGCGTGGTGGGTGCGACGGCTGTGAGAAGTCCCAACGCACGCGCGACGGACGTACACGATCTAGCCACCGACGTGGTCGCCGAGGCGGAGGAGCAGCTGAAGGCGTTACCCTCCATCGATCTGCGCGTCGAGAGCCCTGCTGTGCTCGCCGCGGTCGACGAGACACTGATCCTCGTCGTTGCCGGCCGAGCTCCCACGCTGACCGAGGCGCAGTCCCGCCTCGAGGATGTGAACTCGCGCTTCGGCGAGTTGCAGGGGTTCTACCTCGACGAGGGCCGCCACTACGACGTCACGGGTCTGATGCGACAAGTCAGCCCGGAGACCGTCGCCGTCGCCTGCCCGACGTCGGACGACGGACACTCGGCCCTCGATTGCCCCGACGGTGTCGAGACGGTCGCCGAGCTGCAACACACATCGCTCGAGCTCGTCGAGACGGCAGCATTCCCATCGGTGTCGTTGCCGTCATGCGAGGACGTCGCGCTCGCGCTCTGCCGCGAGAGCTATCTCGCGGCGTTGACGTCAGATCTGGGGTTCGAGCCCTCCGACTGGCTGCTCCTGACGGCTTTCCGGACCAAGCAGGGGGCCGAGGAGTTCCTCGATCTCACGAATGCCCTCGGGGTCGGAGGCCTCGTCGTGCTCCAAGCCACGAAGCTCGGCGGCGGCGAGGTCGGGCTCGGCCAGGAACCTCACCCCGATGGCTCGGGTCCCTTGCTCGGCCCTCTCGACGACCAGACGGCCTACCAACGCTAGGAGAACGATAAGACGTTGCGGAGGCCGGCCCAACGCCGGCCTCCGCAC
>JBOGXL010000331.1:0-4006 GCA_050694575.1 Actinomycetota bacterium
TCGAGGATCCCGCCGACGCTCACCAGCTCGGCAACGACCTCACCGTCGGGGCGGCGGAACTCCTGGACGACGCGCATCGTCTTGCCTTCGCCCCACTCGAACACGCACGAGACGTCGACGTCGTCGCCGGCACGCAGCTCGCTGTAGTAGCTGATCGTCGTCTGAAGGTTCACCGGCCCCACACCGGAGGCGAAGAGCTCGTCCATCTCCACACCCGCCGCTCGTGCGGCTTCCCAGCGGGCGTGGTCGGCCCATTGGACGTAGACGCTGCCGTTGAGGTGTCCGTTCTGATCGAGCTCGTAGCTCCGGACGGTGAACCTCACGCCGAAGCTTCCTCCGTCGCCTTGGGCGTGACGTTCGTTTCGAGCTCGCGCGCCCCGGGAGACGCGGAGAACTCACAGATCGCTCCCGACGGGGAAGCGAACCGGAGCGTCCGCTGGCCCCACGGCTCGTCGGCGGCGGCGCGCAGCACCGTTCCCGCGAAGGACTTCCCGGTCTCGTCCACGTCGTCCACCTCGAGGCCGAGGGTGAACCCGAGCCGGACCTTGTCGACGGCGTCCCGGGAGCCGAAGGTGGACTCGGCACAGTCGCCGCAGTCCCACAGGCCGAAGTGGAGCACGCCGGGGACCTCGACTACCGCGTAGCCGGGCATCAGACGCTCGACGGACAGACCCAAACCCTGGTAGAAGGCGACGGCCGCGTCCACGTCGGCGACGACCTCAGCGATCCCGCTCACATGACGGATCATCCCGTCCTCCTCTCGCCTGGGATCCGACCCTAGAATCAGAACCCGACAGCTTGGTGTCGGGAATAGGGACCATGCTCCAGTTCTAGGACCCATACGGCGGTGCATGAACAGAACGGACAGGCTCTACGCCATAGTCGAGGAGCTCCGCGCGCGGTCGCCCCGGTCCTTACGCGCCCGCGACCTCGCCGAGCGCTTCGAGGTGAGCGCGCGCACCGTCGAGCGCGACATCCTCGCCCTCCAAGAGGCCGGCGTCCCTATCTGGTCCCAGCGCGGCCCCCGTGGCGGTTATGCCCTCGACCCGCGCCGGACGCTCCCGCCCCTGAACCTCTCGGCCGAGGAAGCCGTGGCGCTGGCCACGGCGCTGGCCATAGCCGGGCCGATGCCCTTCGCCGAGGCCGCGCGGCGGGCGCGGCTCAAGCTCGCGGCCGTCATGGTGCCGGCCGACACCGAGCAGGCGCAGGCGCTGGCCGGACGCATCCGGATCGCTCCGCGGGAGACGGCTCCACCGAAGGTGATCCGGGCCGTGGAGGACGGCATCCTGCGCCGCGTCGTCCTGCAGCTCGATTACGAAGACCGGTTCGGCGCGGCCACCCAACGAGCCGTCGAAGCGCACGGACTGTTCTCGAGCCAGAGCGGCTGGTACCTCATCGCCTGGTGTCGCATGCGCAACGGAGCACGCGTGTTCCGGTTGGACCGCATCCACGAAGCGACCGTCACCGACGAAGCGATACCCGAGCGCGACCTCGACGAGGTGCTCGAGGTTCCCTTCCCGGTTCTGACACCGTCGCTGATCGAGTGACGACCGGTTACGCGATCGCGCCTTCGAGACGAAGCAGCGCCCTCTTCATCTCGAGTCCGCCGCCGTATCCGCCCAATCCACCGCCCGAGGCGAGCACGCGATGGCACGGGACGACGATCGGCACGGGATTGCGCGCCATAGCCGTTCCCACCGCCCGGGCTGCTCCAGGGTGGCCGACGACCTCGGCGAGCTCGCCGTAGGAGATCGTCTGTCCCGGCCCGACACGCTGACGCAGCGTTTGCAGGACCCGGCGCTGGAACTCGTTCTCGACGCCGGAGTAATCCACAGCGATGCCGTCCAACTTCGTGCAATCGCCGGCGAAGAAGCGATCGAACGCTTCGGCGATCTCCCGGACCTGCGCCGGCGCGCCGTCTTCGAGCTCGACACGCCGAGCACCTGCGCCCAGACGTACGGAATGCACGCCGTCGGTCGTCGCCGAGATCCTCAGCGCGCCCCATGGTGTTGCTTGCGTCCACGAATAGCTCGTCTTTCTCATGTGCGTAGCATCCCCGACCCCGCCGACGACGGCTAGCCGTATCCGGACATATCCTCGAGCATGTCCGGATCTGTCTAGACCATGGAGCGACCCGACACTACGGTGGACCGCATGACGTACACGATCAGCGCCGTGAAGACGACGGGAATCTACTGCCGAGCCGTGGGGTGTCCGTCATCGCCGAACACCGAGAACGTGGCCGACTATCGGTCGGCCGTGGCGGCGGAAGCCGCCGGGTATCGTCCGTGCCTGCGCTGCCGCCCCGATCGACTGCCGCCCACCCTCAGCGCCAGCGGCGCTACGGGACCACTCGCCAACGCCCTCCTCCTCATCACCGAAGGCGCGTTGGACGAATCCGACGAAGAGCATCTCGCGAGCCGCGTGGGTCTGAGCGGTCGCCAGCTCCGCCGCTTGTTCCTCGACCACGTCGGAGCCACGCCGGCCTTCGTCGCGCGCTCACGCCGCGCGCACTTCGCGAGGCGCCTGCTGGACGAGTCCGATCTGTCGATCACCGACGTCACGTACGCCGCCGGCTTCCGCAGCGTCAGGCAGATGAACCGCGTGATGCTCGACACCTTCCGCTTCACACCGAGCGAGCTCCGCGACAAGCGTCGTGAGCGGGACAGGCTCCTCGCCGACGGCGGCCTGCCCTTGCGCGTCCCGTACGAGAAGCCCTTCGACTTCAAAGCGATGCTGCGCTTCCTCGGCAATAGGACGATCGCCGGCGTCGAGACGGTGGACGGCACCGCGTACCGCCGCACCACCACGACGTGCGGCCACCCGGGCGCGATAGAGGTCTCGGGTGCCGGCGACGGCAAGCACCTCATCGTCCTCGCCCATCTGCCCACGTTCAACTCGCTCATCGACGACATCTCGCGCGTGCGACGCATCTTCGGACTGGACCAGCCGCCGGCGGCCGAGATCCCGGCCCTGCGCAACGACAGGCTGATCGGCCCCCTCGCGAAGGCAAACAAGGGCCTGCGACTGGTCGGCCCGTGGGACAGGTTCGAGGCGGCCGTTCGGATCGTCCTCACTCAGCACATCTCGTTGCGCGCGGCCCGGACGATCCTCGCCCGCATGGTGCGCACGTTCGGGACGCCCGTCGAGGGACTGGGCGAACTCGGCCTCTCGCACGTCTTCCCGTCGGCCGCGCGGCTCGCAAGCGCGAGCGTTGCCAAGATCGCGTCGCTCGGTATGCCGGCTACGCGCGCGGCCACCGTGAAGTCGCTCGCGACCGTGTATGCGTCCGAGGCGATCTCGCTGGAGCCCACGTCCAAGCTCGACGCGCTGACGGACAGGCTCCAGGCCATCCCGGGCATCGGGCCCTGGACCGCGCAGTGCATCGCCCTGCGCGCCGTCGGTCATCCCGACGCCTTCCCCGCCGACGACTTGGGGTTGCGGCGAGCGGCGTCCCGCGACGGTGAGTTCCTGGACGCGGCGGCGCTTCTGGAGTTAGCTGAGGCGTGGAGGCCCTTCCGCGGGTTCGCGGCCATGCACCTCTGGGCCTCTCTCTAGAGCGTTCGTGTATAGTTTCGTCACCTATTGATGCAGGTGATGGTAGGGTTGTGGCGCCATGCTCTGGGCTGCGCTCGTAGCCGGTGGCGTCGCGATCGTCTCCATGGCGATCTTCGGCGCCCGGCTCACCAAGAAACCCGACGACGATGTACACACCGATCTCATCGTCCCGGACATCGAAGCCGATCCCAACGACCCCTGGGCGGCGTGGAAGCCTCGTCCGTTCGAAGATCTCGACCGCGCCCAGCGGCCGCGCCTGTGGCCGGTGATGGCCTCCTTGACCGGACTCGTCCTCGTCGGGGGCGGCCTGGCCGGAGCCCGACAGGCCGTCACACGCCCCGACGTCCAAGCCGCCGACTCGACCCCCGAGCCGTTCATGATCGAGGTGAAGGTGACACCCACGCCCACCCCGGTGTCCACCCCGACGCCGAGGCCCGCTACCCCCAAG
>JBOGXL010000332.1:0-2412 GCA_050694575.1 Actinomycetota bacterium
ACTATGTCGTCGTTCAAGATCCGTCAGTCGGCCGCGGAGGGATACCCGACGCTGCGGTCACACCGCATGGGCATCGGCGTATTCGACGCACACGGTGAGGACCTGCACCTGCGGCGCGCGGACGAGCTCGACGTCGTCGGAGAGCTCACAGACGTGCCCGCGCTCGTCGGTGAGAGTGTGCCCGACTTCGTGCTGCCCAACCACATGGACCTCGCGTACACGAAGATCCGCTTCGACGAACGCTCGCTCGCCACACTGGCCGATCGCCTGCGAGGCCTCCCCGATCCGTTGGCGCGAGCGCTCAGCTGGGGGGCCGCGTGGGACATGCTCCGCGACGCCGAGCTGCCCGCGGCTCGCTTCGTCGAGCTCGTGAGCAACAACCTCCCCGCCGAGACGGACATCGGCTCGATCAAGGACTTCCTCGGACGCGCCCAAGCCGCCGCCGAGGTGTACGGCCACCCGGCCCGGCGCGCAGATCATCGCAGCAACATCGCAGCCCTCTCGCGACGGCAGATGCTCGCGGTGGAGCCCGGCTCGGACGTCCAGCTCGTCTGGGCCCGGACCTTCATCGCCACGGCTCGGAGCCCCGAGGACCTCGACACAGCGCGCTCGCTGCTCGACGGCGGCGGCGACGTCCCCGGGCTCGTCGTCGATACAGACGTGCGCTGGGCCATCGTCGCGAGCCTCGCCGTCGCCGGAACGGCTGAGGACTCGTTGATAGGCGACGAGCTCGAACGAGACCCCACGGATCAAGGCGAACGCCGCGCTGCGGCCGCCCGCGCCGCGCGGCCGTTGCCGGAAGCCAAGGAGGAAGCCTGGAACAAGGTCACGGGCGATGCGGAGATCACGCTCGCGATGCTGCGTGCGCTCGCCGGAGCCTTCCAGCCGGCCGACCAGGAGGACGTCGTCGCGCCGTACGCCGACAGATACTTCACGGAGCTCCTGGCCTACTGGGAACGGCGAGAGTTCGACCTCGCCGTGGCGTTCGCCAACGGGTTCTACCCCGAACTCTTCACCGACGATGTCGTGCGCGCGACCGACGACCTCCTGGCCCGCGACGACCTTCCGTATCCGATCCGCCGGATCCTGCTGGAACAACGTGACGACACGCTGCGCGTGATGCGGGCTCGTCGCACCGACGCCCCCTAGAGCTCGGGCTTCGGCTCCTCGGCGCCGTCGGGAAGCTGAACGTAGCGATCGGGCTCCTCGAGGAATCGGCGCAAGCATTCCCGCGAGCAGAAGGCGTATTCCACCCCCTGGTGAACGAGGCGGGCTGCGGGATCCGGACCTATGGCCATGCCGCACACCGGATCTCGTTGCGGCACCAAGTGGGCGCGGCTCTCGAGCCGCCACACCCACACCTTGCCTTCGACGCCGGCGAGCTCGTGCTCGCCCGCCGGAGCGATGGCTATGCCGGCTCCCGCCGCCGCCTCGGCGATCGGCTCGGTGACCAGGATCTCGTTGGCTTGCGCGAGAGCCGCGATACGTGAGGCGAGGTTGACTGTGTTCCCGACGTAGTCGCCGACGCGGTACAACACCGGCCCCGAGTGGATACCGGCGCGCAGGGCGGGGAAGTTCGGCTCGCGCGCGGCCGTGGCATCCAACCCCAACGCGAACCGGACGGCCTGACTCGGTTCGGTGAAGACGAGCATGACCGCGTCCCCGATCTGCTTCACGAGCGTGCCGCCGTGTTCCTCGAGGAGCTCCCTCACGAGCTCGTCGAATCGGTTGAGGGTATCGGCCGCAACCTCGTCGCCGTGAACCTGGGCGAGTGAGGTGAAGGATGCCAGGTCGACGAAAGCGATGGTCGCCTCCAGCGATTCGCGGTCTTCGCCGCGCTCGGCCGCCTCGACGTCGGCCAGAGCTTCCTGCACGGAAGCGCGCAAGAGATGACGCCGGTGGATGGACAAGAGCAACGGCTCGAGGACGGGTCCGAGCACCTCCTGCACGGCCCGGAGCCGCTCTGACTGCTCTCGCTCCTTCAAGAGCGACGAGCGTCCGGAATCGGAGACGAATTCACGGATCATGCGCACCTCGGTCTGCGCAAGTCGACGCAGCGAATCTCCGTAGACGCGTGCGACGTCGAGGAGGACCTTCAGTGGGAGCCCGGTGTCGACGAGAAGCTTCATCGTCTCGAAGAAGGTGAGGTCGCTCCGCGGGACGGAGCCGGACAGACCTATCGCTCGCAGAAGCGACTCGATCTCCTCGAGAGGCAGGCCGGTGGCGGCGGCGACCTCTTCCGGTGTGAGGAACTCGTCGGCCGACCCCCAGAGGAGGTCCGAATACAAGATGGCCGACGATCCGCCGCGGATCGCCTTCTCCACGGCCTTCAGGGACATGCCGAGGCTTTGGTAGTGCATCAGGATGCGCAAGCGAAGGACATCCAGGTCGTCCATCTGGCCGTCGCCGTCC
>JBOGXL010000333.1:0-8306 GCA_050694575.1 Actinomycetota bacterium
CGATCGTCATCACGCCCCACTTCACGTTCGACATCGTCTCCCACCAGCGCACGGCGTCGCGGTCGACGGCGATGCCCGATGTCCGCTCATACGCCGCATAGAGATCGGCGCGATCTCCGAAGCCTCCGACCTCGCCGGCGCCGCCGAACCTCCACGAGCGCGTGCATACCCACGCGAGATCCTCCCAGGGATCACCGATGTGAACGAGCTCCCAGTCGAGCACCGCACGCACACCTTCGGTGCCGACGATGAAATTGCCGTTGCGGAAATCGCCGTGTACGACCGTCGTGCGTTCGGACGACGGCATGCGACGCTCGAGCCAGCGCATAGCGAGCTCGAAAGCCGGATGCGGTTCGCCGAAGGAATCGAGCAATCCGCGGTACTGCTCCAGGACCGTCTCGGTCGGTTTGCCGTCGGGAGCGGCCAGACCGAGACCGTCCGGTGAGATCGTGTGGATCCGCGCGAGGATCTCGCCGCACTGGTCGGCCATAACTTCGC
This sequence comes from Actinomycetota bacterium, assembly GCA_050694575.1. Taxonomy (GTDB): domain Bacteria; phylum Actinomycetota; class JAICYB01; order JAICYB01; family JAICYB01; genus JBOGXL01. Next base: position 499 of record JBOGXL010000333.1, read on the forward strand.
GGGCCTTTCTGTACTCGTCCTCGCGGAGGATGCGGCGGGCGATCGTCTCTCCGGCGACGTGCTCCATCACGAACCCGGGGGAGCCGAGCTCGTCGGCGTTGCCTGCCCACAGCACACGTGGTACCGGGACGCCGGCCCGGTGGGCGCGCGTCAAGACCTCGACTTCCAGGTCCATCGAGCGGTCGGCCCGAGCGGGGGCCCCGGGCGGGTCCTGCCTGAGGACGAGGTGTCGTTCGCCGTCCGGGTCGACGGCGTTGAACGACCACGTCGCTCGCGAAGCTCCACCCGACAAGCGCGTGAGGTGTTCGACGCTCACGGGGTGCCCGGCCCGCTCGGAACAGAACACGGTGAGCTTTTCGCTCAGGTCGTCGGTCGTGCTCATCGCCTCGCTCGCATCGTCGGTGCGCGGCTATCGTGGCACAGAGCCATCCACCGACGTTGGGGGACACATGCGCATCAGGCTGGAACCGCGGGACGAGTACATGCACGAGCTCGAGTCGGCCTCCACGTTCAACGAGTCCATGTACTTCAACGTGTACGACCCCAAGCGCAACGTCGGGGCGTGGTTCCGTCTCGGCAACCGCGCGAACGAGGGCTACGCCGAGATGACGACGTGTGTCTATCTTCCGGACGGGCCCGTCGCGTTCATGTACGGACGTCCCCACATCGAGAGCAACGACGCCTTCGACGCCGGCGGCATGCGGTTCGACGTGATCGAGCCGTTCAGGGCGCTGCGGGTCACCTACGAGGGAAAGGTCGCCCTGCTGAACGAGCCCAACGCCATGAAGGACCCGCGCAAGGCCTTCACGGAGGCCGAGCATGTCGACTGTGCCATCGATCTCGCCTATCGCGGCCTGTCACCGATGATGGGTGGTGAGCCCGAGTGGGACGAAGGTGACGTCGTGCCGCAGTCGATGCAGTTCGCCAAGGGTCATTACGAGCAGCACGTCGGCGCGAAGGGAACCATCGCCGTCGGGGCCGACTCGTGGGACATCGACGGGTACGGCCTCCGCGACCACTCGTGGGGGCCTCGTTCGTGGCAAGCGCCGTACTGGTATCGGTGGCTGACGTGCAATGCCGGGGAGAACGATGGGTTCATGGTGTCGGTGATCGCCGGTCGCGACGGCAAGGTGCGCCGCTCGGGGGTCGTCTTCGAGAACGGCGGTTACACACCTATCGTCGACGCGAAGATCGAGACGCGGTGGACGGCCGAGTTCGACCAGGAGCGGCTCGTGTGTGTTGCGCGCACGCCCGACCGCGAGTTCGAGATCACCGGCTCGGTGATGTCGTTCATCCCGCTGCGCAACCGGCGCGAAGGCAAGATCACCCGCATCGGCGAAGGACTCACCGAGTACGTGTGGGAAGGAAAGACCGGTTACGGGCTTTCGGAGTACCTCGATCAGATCGAGGACGGTCGTCCCGTCGGCGTCTAACCGCTCCGGCCGAGCGCGGCGACCACGCGGAAGCGCACGCGCCGCAGCATCTCCTGCGGGAAGAACGAGCGTGGGTCGAAGGGTGCCACGATGCGTCTCCATCTCGGCGACCTGTCCCGCATCGCGGCCAACGCGGCGGGAAGCCCCGTCCAGACCTGCGCGGCCTCCGACGGCGTGATCCCCGGCGGACCGTAGAGCGCCCGGGCCGTGAGCCGGGCTATCGCGGCGCCGGCCGGGTCGAGGCCGGCCGCGCGCTCGAGGAACTCGCGGTGCGTTTCGGACGGGCGGGGCGACCATCCGAGGTCACGGGCGCGGTCCGTGAGCTCGGCGTAGCCACCGATGATCATGTCCACCGGCTCGCCGACCTCGCGGACGCTCCGGCGGATCCGCTTCGTGACGGGTACCGCCGAAAGGACCGCGAGGGCGACGGCCGCCCAGATGACACCGGCCGGGATGTTCGACTCGTCCGGCTGGGTCACGTCCCGGGGGAACTCCTGCGGTTGCGGCGTGCTGGCCGGGACCGTGGTCGGTTCGGGTGCCGGCGGCGGTGTGGCCGGGTCGCTCTGCTGGTCTTCCGTCGGGGGCGGAGGGGCGTCCGGGCGGCCGGGTGTCGGATCGAAGGGCGTCCATCCGGCCCCCGGGATGTTCGCTTCGACCCATGCGTGTGCTTCGCGCGTCGAAACGACATATTCCGTGCCGGTCTTCGCTCCGGGGAGGAAGCCCACGCCGACGCGCGCTTCGATGCCGAGGCCACGCAGCATCAGCGTCATGGTCGCGGCGAACTGTTCGCAGTAGCCCACCCGTTCGTTCAGGAACCTCTCGAGCCGCGCGGCAGAATGTCCGCCGTCGACGTCTTCGTTGTATGCGAATCCGTTGAAGTAGTTCTCGAGGCGGCGAGCGATGTCGAGCGGCGTCGTGGTCCCCGAGACGATGGGACGAGCTATCTCACCGAAGGCGCGTTCGGTAGCGTCCGACACTCCCCGCGGATCGGCTTCGGCATTGGCGGTGATGCGCGGCAGCTGGGAACGGACGGTGTACGCGAGTCCGGGCTGGGTCTCGTCGCGCAGGAGCAACGTCTGCGACCCTTCGTCGACCTCGACGTTGACGCCGGTCTGGACGGATCGCGCGGCATAGGCCGCCGGCATCCACGGAGACAGCAACGATGTGAGGCGATACGTCTGATCGAGCACCTCGCCCGTCGCCGGCGGCCGCGGAGGCCGGACGTTGCCGTTGCGGATCGGGCGCGGCCGTGCTTGGAGCACCCATTCGCGTCCGTCGTACTCGTCGAGTCCCGTCAGCCGCCAGTAGGTCGACCGGTCGGAGGTGACGCGCATCACCTCGATCGGCGGATCCACCTTGAGCTGTCGCCGGATGTCGGAGAGCGGCTTGATGATCACGACCCGCGGGCGGATGGCCGATCGCAACTCGACGAGCGGCGCGTCGCCGATCACCAGGGGCGCGCCGGCGGCGGCCAGACACGCGATGCCAAGCGTCGGTATCCCGAACCACGCGGGCAGGCGGATGCGCCCGCCTGCCCATCGGGTGATCCGTTGCCGTCCCTCGGAGAGGAAGAACGCACCCGTCGCACCGACGACGGCCATCGCGTAGGCCGAGCGCCCCGGTCCCTCTCCGAGCGAGCCGGAGAACGTCACCACGCCGAGGGCCGAGATGATCGCGCCCACCGGGCGACGGACGACTACCCACGAGGCTCCGAGGAAGCCGAGGAACAGGAACGCCGTCCAGACGAGGATCGCGAAACGCGCGTGGGCTTGCACCGGAGGCACGGTTCTCGTCACGTCGCGCAATCCCGCGCCGAGGAGGCGCCACACCGCTCGTAGCGACGCGGCCGTCGGAACGCCTCCGGCCGTGTCGGCCCGCGCGAAGAGGAAGGGCAAGGTCAGGACCCACGCCCCGAAGAGCAACAGGAAGCCGATGCCGAGCGACCGCCGACCGAACCACAACGCGAAGCCGGCGCCTATCGCAACCGCCGGCAGTGCCCAGGCCAGGTAGAGCGGACCGTCGAAGACTCGACTCAGGCTCGCGACGGCGACGACCGCGACGACGATGAGCGTCGCGAGCGTCGTCGGGGACGGGCGAGGGTCATCGCGCCAGAGAGACACCCTTGATCCCCGTGTGCCAGACGTGACGGAAGGAGTCCCCGGCCCGGAGGCGAACGATGGGCAGCGCGAGCAGAGCCAGGTCCCCTATCGGCGGCCGGCGCATCCGTTCGGCGGGCCGAGCGTCGAAGGACTGGGTGTCGATGAGGACTATCGCTCCGGCGGCAGATCCGCGCGCGCGCGCGGCTACGGCTCGAAGCTCGTCACGGCGCAGACCGGGCGAGATCACGACGAGCAAGGCCGGTCGTCCCGGACGTTGACTCGCCGTGTGTTCGAGTGACTTCGCGAGGCTGGGTCGCTCGCTCGGCTCGACCACCGCGAGCGCCTGGAGGAACTGGTCGACCGACGGCGCTCGCTGGTTCAGGATCGGACCGTCGGGCGTGACGACTTCGATCCGCATCCGACGGCGCACAGCGAGAACGCCTATCGCCGCACACGCGGACACCGCAGCTTCGAGCGAAGACGTCGGACCTCGGCCTCGGTGCTTGGCCGCCGTTGTATCGAGAACGATGAGGGCGCGCGGTTCGGCGAGGAGCTCCTCCTGCCTGATGACGAGCTGATCCGTCCGCAACGAGGTCGGCCAATGGATCTTGCGGAGGTCGTCGCCCTCTTCGTAGGCACGGAGCGCGTAGAACTCGTCTCCCTGTCCGACCAGCGGGGAGTTGCGCACGATGCCGACGCGCTGCACGCCGGTCGGCAGCGTCGTGATGTCCTCATAGCTCGGAAGCACGAGGAGCGAGGAGGAACCGGGCACTTCACGACGACGTCGCACGGCGCCGAAGGGGTCGGTGAGCGTCAGCTCGAGCGGTCCTATCGTGTGACGTCCGCGCATCCTCGGGGTTAGTTGGTAAGCGACGGAGCGCGACCGGCGCTGCGCGCTGCCCGATAGCGCGACACGCGGACTCTGCCCGAGCACGCGCGGGATGCGGTCGGCCAGCAACAGGGGCCCGAGGCCGAGGTGGCCGTTGGCTTCGACCGACAGCTCCACGCGTACGCCGCCGCCGACGAGCGTCTTCGCCGGATCGAGCTTCCGTTGCGCTCCCACACGGCCACCTCGCACCCAGACGAGGACGAACCCGGCGGCGAGGACGAGCGCGAAGGCGGCCCCCGCCATGATCAGCTCTCGCATGCCGCCCAGGCGGCCGAAGAGGAGCATCGACACGGAGAGGGCGGCGAGGGTGCGCCCTCGGGTGGTCATGCCCGCGCGCGCTTGGGGACCGGTGTGCTGCTAAGAGCGTCGTTGACGACGGCTTCGGCGTCGAAGCCGGCGAGCTGAGCCTCAGGTGTGGGGATGATGCGATGAGACAGCACCGCTTCGGCGAGCTCCTTGACATCGTCGGGGACGACGTACTCGCGGCCGTCCGACGCTGCGGCGACGCGGGACGCGCGCAACAGCATGAGTCCCGCGCGCGGCGATGCGCCGAGATACGCGTGGTCGTGGTCGCGGGTGCGCCCGAGGAGATCGACGATGTATGCCTTGATCGCGTCGGCGACGTGCACGTCCCGCGCGAGCTCGATGAGCTTGCGGACGTTGGCCGCCGTCGCCACGGGCTGGAGCTCGTCCAGGCGCCCGGGGAGACTGTGCACGGAGAGGACGTCGACTTCCGCCTCAGGTGCGGGATACCCGATGCGTACGCGCATGAGGAACCTGTCCAGCTCGGCCTCCGGGAGGGGATAGGTGCCTTCGTGCTCGATGGGGTTCTGTGTGGCGACGACCATGAACGGTCTTTCCAGCGGATACGTGTGGCCGTCGAGGGTCACCTGGTTCTCTTCCATCGACTCGAGCAAGGCCGCTTGCGTCTTCGGGGACGCCCGGTTGATCTCGTCGCCCAGGACGATCTGTGCGAACACCGGGCCCGGACGGAACTCGATCCCACCCCGCTGGCGTGCCCAAACGCGGACACCCGTGATGTCGGTGGGCAGGAGGTCGGGAGTGAACTGGATCCGGCGGAACGTGCAGCCGAGCGATCGGGCCAGGGCTTTGGCGAGCATCGTCTTGCCGACCCCGGGCACGTCCTCGATGAGCACGTGCCCCTCGGCGAACAGGGCGAGGACGCAGAGCCGCACGGCCTCGGGCTTGCCCTGGATGACGTACTCGACCGACTCGGATATCCGAGCGAAATGGTCGGCGAACGCTTCGAAGGACTTCGTGGAGGTGCGGGTCATCGGGCCTGCCGATATTACCGGTGCTCGGGGGCCTGGGCAGACGGTGACAAACGGGCACCGAGCAGAGCGCGAGGTTGCCTTAGGCTGGTTTGGCGATGCCTCTCGAAAAAGTCCTGCTCGCTGCGCCCCGTGGGTGGTGCGCCGGCGTGGACAGGGCCGTAGACATCGTCGAGCGCGCACTGGACCGCTACGGTCCTCCGATCTACGTGCGCAAGCAGATCGTCCACAACCGCCACGTCGTCGAGGGCCTCGAGCGACGTGGGGCGATCTTCGTCGACGAGGTGACCGAGGTGCCGCAAGGGTCGATCTGCGTGCTGTCGGCGCACGGGTCGGCACCGATCGTGTACGAGACGGCGCGGGAGCGCGACCTGCAGGTGATCGACGCGACGTGTCCTCTCGTGACGAAGGTGCACGTCGAGGCCATCCGCTTCGCCAACCGCGAGCGCACGATAGTCCTCATCGGTCACGCCGGTCACGAGGAGGTCGAGGGGACGATGGGGCAGGCCCCGGCCCGGACGGTGCTCGTGCAGGACGCGGGCGAAGCCGAGGGGCTCGAGGTGGCCGACCCGGACAACGTCTCCTACATCACGCAGACCACATTGTCCGTGGACGACACGAAGGAGATCGTCGAGACGCTGCGGCGGCGGTTCCCGAACATCAAAGCGCCCACGAAGTCCGACATCTGTTACGCCACGACGAACAGGCAGGCCGCCGTCAAGGTGCTCGCGCGCAGAGCGCCTTTGGTCCTCGTCATAGGAGCACCGAACTCGTCGAACTCCCTTCGGATGGTCGAGGTTGCGCGACAGCACGGCGCGCAGTCCTACCTCATCGAGGACGAGACGCAGATCGATCCGCAATGGCTGGACGGGATGACCGTGGTCGGGCTGTCCTCATCGGCATCGGCTCCCGAATGGCTGGTCGATCGCGTGCTGGCTCACCTGCGCGGACCGGGCGAGCTCGAGGTGGAAGAGGTGCGCGTCGTCGACGAGGACGTCCGCTTCCCGCTTCCCAAAGAGGTCGCGACGGTTCCGTAGGGAGGCGGGCCGCGCGCTAAAGACCGGGGATAATCGATAGATGAACGGGGCAGATCTGCGCACGCTCGTAGCCGACGAGCCGCTGCTGGCCGACGGAGGGATCGGCTCGTCGCTCATCGAACGCGGCCTGGCGCCTGTAGAGGGCTGCATGGAAGCTCTGAACCTCGATCAGCCGCAGGCCGTGGCCGAGATGCACAAAGACTTCGCTGCGGCGGGCTCGCGGCTGGTCGAGTCGAACACGTTCGGAGCGAACAGGTTCTCCCTCGCCAAGCACGGCCTGGAAGGACGCCTCGAGGAGGTCAATAGCCGTGGTGTAGAGCTCGCGCGTGAGGCGGGCGTTCTCGTGGCCGGTTCGGTCGGGCCGCTCCGCGTCCGCCTCGCCCCGTACGGTCGGGTGAAGCGGAAGGAAGCGCGAGAGGCGTACGCCCAGCAGATCGATGTCCTGGCCGGCGCCGGCGCCGACCTCATCCTCATCGAGACGCAATCCGACCTCGTCGAGATGGAGGAGGCACTGAAAGCGGCTCGGTCCGTCTGCGACCTCGCGGTTGCCGTCACCGCGACGTTCACGCGGGACGATCGGACGCTGCTCGGATCGGCTCCCGAGCAGGTGGCGTCTCGTCTCGTGGAGCTCGGCGCCGACGCGGTCGGCGTGAACTGCTCCGAGGGCCCTGCGCAGGTCCTGCGCATCCTTCACGTGATGCGCGAGCACGTGGGATCCACGCCGCTCATTGCCATGCCGAACGCCGGCGGCCCGGCGCGGATAGGTGATCGCATCGTCTATCCGGCGACGCCGGAGTACCTCGGTGACTACGCGCGCGCCTTCGTCTCAGCCGGAGCCTCGATAGTCGGTGGATGCTGCGGAACGGGCCCTGATCACATAGCGGCTATGGCACGAGCGCTGGCCGAACCTCGACAGTTGCACCTCGAGATCATCCCGACCGCTCCGAGCGAAGCCACGCACGAACACGCGATGGCGACGACGGCTCTGGGGGCCAAGCTCGCGGAGGGGCGCTTCGTCATCACCGTCGAGATGGATCCGCCGCGCAGCACATCGACGG